>NZ_JBMDJU010000010.1:0-164892 GCF_057809355.1 Pseudomonas sp. FG29
TTGTGCTCAAGAGCGACTTGAGCAAAAACAAAATACAAGGGTGGGTTAGCGGCGCAAAACACCGCTACCACAGCCACGTACCCACTCGACGCGCCGCGTAACCCACCAAGCGATGCCAAGCCAGACACTCAACCCAACAACCGAACCGCCAACCCCACCAACGCACAGGCCACCAACGTCTCGATCACCCCACGTTTGAAAGCGAACAGGGCCACACCCGCCCCGAGGGTAATCAACGCCGACACCCCATCGAACGCCCCGGCGAACCCCTGCGGCCAGAGCACGTGATAGCCGAAGAACAGCGCCAGGTTGAGGATCACCCCGACCACCGCAGCCGTGATCCCGGTCAACGGCGCGGTGAACGTCAACTGCCCATGGGTCGATTCCACCAGCGGCCCGCCAGCGAGGATGAACAGAAACGACGGCAGAAAGGTGAACCAGGTGACCAGCACCGCCGCCAACGCCCCACTGGCGAAGGCCGAATCGCCCCCAAACAGCGGCTGGCCATAGGCGCCGACGAAGGCGACAAACGCTACCACCATGATCAACGGCCCCGGCGTGGTTTCACCCAGCGCCAGGCCATCGATCATCTGCCGGGGCGTCAGCCAGCCGTAGTGCTCGATGGCGCCCTGATACACATAAGGCAGCACCGCATAAGCACCGCCGAAGGTGAGCAGCGCGGCCTTGGTGAAAAACCAGCCCATCTGCGTCAGCGTGCCCTGCCAGCCGAACGCCAGGGTCAGCAGGCCCATCGGCAACAGCCAGAGCACCGCGCCGGCCAGCAGGATCAACGCCAGCCGGCTGGAGCGAAAATGCGTGTGCGCCAGGCGCGTCTCGTCATCAATCAGCGCCGGCGCATGAACCCCGCCCGCCTCGCCATGCCCGGCCCCAACCGCAAAGTGCTGCGGCGCCAGCCGCCCACCGATGTACCCCACCAGCGCGGCGCCCAGCACGATCAGCGGGAACGGCAGCTGCAGCGCGAAGATGGCCACGAAGGCCGCCGCCGCGATGGCCCACAGCCAGGCGTTTTGCAACACCCGCCCGCCGATGCGCCAGGCCGCCTGCACCACGATGGCCGTCACCGCCGGCTTGATGCCATAGAAGATCCCCGCCACCAACGGCACATCGCCAAACACCAGATAGACCCAGGACAGCGCGATCAGGATCAGCAGCGACGGCAGCACGAACAGCGCCCCGGCGATCACCCCGCCCCAGGTGCGGTGCATCAGCCAGCCGATATAAGTCGCCAACTGCTGCGCCTCCGGCCCCGGCAGCAACATGCAGTAATTCAGCGCATGCAGAAAGCGCCGCTCGGACAACCAGCGACGCTTCTCCACCAACTCCTGATGCATGATCGAAATCTGCCCCGCCGGCCCACCGAAACTGATCAGCCCCAGCTTCAACCAGAACCAGAAGGCCTGCAGCAAACTGACCGGGGCGGGACGTTCAGGCAAGTCGGACATCTAGAGGCTCCAGCGGCTGCAAATCGACCGGCCACTATAGCCATGAAAGATGACAGCCGCGCGTCACCGCACGAAAAACCACCAGCCAAGCGCAGCCCTTGCCCCACCTGGCCTGGACGAGTTTTCCCGCATCTTATCCACAGCACTTTCCCCAGATTCTGTGCACGACACCCGGCAACAGGCCTCTGTCCTGCCCCGCTGTTGAAAACATGAGCCAAGTGATTGATTAAAAGCGATATTCCGCCTGGCGATAAAGCCAGCAGAGCTTCATTGGACAAAAACTGAACGGTCTGCCGAAGCCCGCTTGAATGCTAGGCGCGGAGGGCTTTTGCAAAGGTTATCCACAGCGCTGTTAACAGAATTTGTGGGTGGGTTTGGGAAGGTCTGGATGGCCGTTTCTCCAACGGTAAACGACCAACATGGCATTTTGCCCATGAAGTATGGACAGCCTCGCAGTGGATGGACTAGGTTCTGGGTTGGTTCTGCTGGTGCAGTGATCCAGCAGATTGGGCTTGCCATTATCTCTGCCGTGTTTCTCTCTAGGGGTTGTCGCGTTTCACGCGACAACCCTCAATCGAAACAAGGACTTGCAAAGCGACAAGGAAGGTTGTGCGACAGGTGTCGCGTGGAAACGCGGCATCAATGTCATCTAATTAATTGTTAGAAACCTGCAGGTGTGTACTTCATCACAGGGAACAATATACGTAGGAGTAAATTAAATGCCGAAATACCAAGTTAGCATAAAGTATGGAAACCCAGGCCAACACAAAGGCAGTACTCAAGTAATTACAGTTGAAGCTGAAAGCGACTCAACCGCAATGACCCTTGCCACTAACAAGTTAAAAAACAGCAATAGCGCATATAGAGACAAAGAATTTGAAGTAGTAAAAGTAAAAAAAGTTTAAAGCTAAGACTCATACCAGCGAGCCGGCAGACATCCATTATCTGTCAGCTCGCCAGCCTAAAACCTACACCATAAGTATTATTGCACCGCAATCAGTATCCGTTGTCATCCCAACTACAAGATCGTCTTATAAAGGTTTCTAACAACCCGCTAAAGTCTCTCGTTTCACTCGCTGGAACAGCCCCCAACCACACGTTAGAGTTCTTTATGCCACTCCATGACTGCCCACATACTTTCGAGCAGCTTGCAGCCGAAATTCTCCCCGCGCACATGCAGCGCATGCAGGAAGCCTTAGCCAAGGCTGAGCCTATGAATAACTTCTGCATGCCAGGCGTAGGAATAAAGACACTCTTAGGGAACAAAGGAAGGGTCAAGGACTTCTCTGGTTGCTATACCCTACTCGAGGGTAATAATCCAATTTATGTAGGAATATCTCGCGGTGTAATCGGCCGTTTAAAACAGCATGTCTGCGGCAAGACTCATTTCGATGCCAGCCTTGCTTTCCGTATAGCCTGGTCAAAACATCCAGACCAGGCAATAAAGAAACTAACACGATCCAAAGCAATGCAAGACGCATTATTCGGCATTTCATTCATTGAAGCGCAGAACTACCTAAAATCATTAACAGCAGCTTTTATTGAAATAAAAAACCCTCTTGAGCTATATGTCTTTGAAGCCTATTGCGCAATCACACTAGACACACACCAGTGGAATTCATTTGAAACCCATTGAGTACCCATGAGAACGGAGATAGATTTATTTAGCCATCTCGTTAATCGAAATAGTTTCTCTTTTCCATCGACCTCATTCCCACCATATTCCCATTGCTTTCTACCCTCCCGGATTACATCCGGGCTACGAAAAGCCGTCCGCGTGCGACACAGATAAAAAATCGGGCCTTACGGCCCGAAAAAGTACTCCACCTTGAAGAGTTCGTTTACAGCACGTGCGACTGGTACAGCTCGGTCAGGGCCTCGCCGCGCAGGTAGGCCAGCTCCGCCGAGCGGCGGTCGCGGGGGCGGGTCAGGGGCACCGCCAGTTCGCGTTGCAGGCGGCTTGGCGTGCCACCAAGGATCAGCACGCGGTCGCTGAGGTAGAAGGCCTCGTCGAGGTCATGGGTGACCAGCAGCACAGCGATCTCGTAGCGGGCGGCCAGCTCCACCACCAGATCCTGCAGTTTCATGCGGGTGAAGGCGTCCACTGCACTAAAGGGCTCATCCAGCAGCAGCACCTGCGGTTTGCCGTACAGCGCGCGGGCGATGGCCACGCGCTGGGCCTGGCCGCCGGAGAGGTGTTTGGGCAACGCGTCGCCACGCCCGTGCAAGCCGACGTCGCGGAGCAATTGCTCAACCCAATGGTCTTCAGCCACCCAGCCATCGGCGAAGCCGACGTTCTGCGCCACGCTCAGCCAGGGCATCAGCCGAGGCTCCTGGAACACCACGCCGATGCCGCTGCCACGCCCGAAGTTAAGCAGCGGGTTGAGTTCCAGCCCGCCCTGGTAGTCCTGATCCAGCCCGGCGGCGATGCGCAGCAGGGTGCTTTTGCCGCAGCCGGAGGGGCCGAGCAGGCTGACCACTTCGCCAGCGGCCAGGCTCAGGCTGACGTCTTCGAGCACCCGTACGTCAGCGAAGACCTTGTGGATGTTCTGCAGTTTCAGCAATGCACTCATGCTCCGCCCTCCCCGCCCTGAAAGTTGTCGCGCCAACGCAGGGCGCGGGTTTCCCAGGCCTTGAGCAGGCTGTCGCTGAGTTTGCCGAGCAGCGCCAGCAGCAGGATGGCGGCGATCACCAGATCCGGTCGCGAGGTTTCCCGGCCATCACTGAGCAGGTAGCCGAGGCCACGGGTGGCGGCGATCAGTTCGGCGGCGACGAGGAACATCCAGCTCAGGCTGAGCGCCCCGCGCAAGCCGGTGAACAGGCTCGGCAGCGCGGCGGGCAGGAGGATGCGGCGCACCAGCGCCAGCGGCGACAGGCCGTAGAGCCGTCCCACTTCCACCAGTTTGCGGTCGATGTTGCGGATGCCGGCGAGCAGCGCCAGGTACACCGGGAAGAAGGCGCCGAGGGCGATCAGGACGATTTTCGGCGTTTCGTCGATGCCCAGCCAGAGCAGCAGCAACGGTACCCAGGCCAGGCTGGGAATTGCCCGCAGCGCCTGGAAGGTCGGTTCCAGATAGGCTTCGGCGCGGCGGCTGAGGCCCACCCAGGTACCGATGACGATGGCCAGCACAGCGCCGATGGCAAAACCGGCGCTGACGCGCAGCAGGCTGGCGTTCAGATGCCGCCACAGCTCGCCGCTCTGCGCCAGCAGGTACAGGGTTTGCGCCACCTGGCTCGGCGCGGGCATCTGGTGCGCGGGCAGTACGCCGCTGCGCACCAGGGTTTCCAGCAGGGCCAGAATCAGCAGGGGCACCACCCAACCACGCAGGTCGGTCAGTGCCGGCCGCCAGCCTGGAAGCCGTTCAGCCCAGCGACCGATGACGAGATTGAGCGCGCCCATCGGTCAGCTCCCCACCTTGGCCACGTTGCTGCCGATCACCTGAGCGGCCAGTTGCGGCTGGATCAGTTGGTCGACCACCTGAGCGACGTCGGTGCCCGGACGCACCAGTTGCTCGTCGAGCAGGATGGGCGCGGCGGCTTTCAGCGCCTTGATGTGTTCGGCGCCCGGCTGCGGGTTGCTGAAGTCGGTGCGCGACAGTTGCAGCTTGGCCACTTCCAGCGGCAGCTTGGCCTCACTGGCGAGCAACTGGGCCAGGGTATCGGGGTTGGCTATGGCCCACTGACGCGCCTGCTCATAAGCGGCGATCACCTGCTTGATCAGCTCGGGCTGCTCCTTGGCGAACTTTTCGGTGACGCTGAGCACGCTGTAGCTGTTGAAGTCGCGGTTGCGGTACAGCAGGCGCGAACCGGCCTGCAGCTCGCTGGCGGCCATCAGCGGGTCGAGCCCAGCCCAGGCCTGCACATCGCCACGCTCCAGGGCGACTCGACCGTCGGGGTGTTGCAGATGGACGATTTCCACATCGTTCTTGTCCAGCCCGGCCTTCTGCAGGCTTTGCAGGAGGAACAGGAAAGGGTCGGTGCCCTTGGTGGCGGCGATCTTCTTGCCCTTGAGGTCGGCCAGCGACTGGATGGGCGAATCCTTGGGCACCACCAGTGCCGTCCATTCCGGGCGGCTGGCGACGTAGACGGTGTTGATCGGCGCGCCGTTGGCGCGGGTGAGCACGGCGGCCAGGCCGGCAGTGGAAGCGAAATCGGTGCTACCGCCGTTGAGGTATTCCAGCGAGCGGTTGCTGCCCTGGCTGAATACCCATTTGACGGCGATGCCCTGCGGCGCGAGGGCTTTTTCCAGCAGGCCCTGTTGCTTGAGCACCAGACTGGTAGGGGCATAGTAGGCGTAGTCCAGGCGGACTTCTTTTGGCGGTGCAGCGTGAACAACGGTGGGCAACCAGGCGGCAAACAGGGCCGCCAGGCCAACGCGCAAGGCATTCTTTTTCATGGTCATCTCCTCATGGATGAATGGCCTTCCGGCCCGTTGGCGGGCCGGTCAGGAGATGGCGAAACCGGGTTTACAGAAGGGTCAGGGTGTAACTCAGGATCAAACGGTTCTCGTCGGCGTCGGTGGCGACGTTGCCGCGCTGGGTCGCGTTGCGCCAGGACACACCCAGGCCTTTCAGCGGACCATCCTGCAGGGTGTAGTCGAGGCGGAAGTCGCGCTCCCACTCCTTCAGGTCACCGTTGGCGGAGTCGACGTTGTCGCCCTTGAGGTAAGCGACGCTAGCCTTCAGGCCCGGTACGCCGAGCTTGGCGAAGTCATAGCCGTACTCGGCCAGCCAGGTACGCTCGCCGGCGTTCTGGAACTTGCCGATCTGGCGGTCGGTGATCAGGTAGGACGAGGAACCGCCGCCCTGGTTGAGGAACGGGAAGGCACTGTCGCCTTCGACCTGCTGGTAGCCCAGGCTGGCAAAGTGGCTGCCCAGGGTGTAGGTGAACAGCGCGCTCCAGGTCTGGTTGTCGACCTCACCGGTGCTGCTGTCGCCAGCACGCCAGTAGCCGGCGCTGCGGTAGCCATCGGCACGGCCGGAGGCGCTGCCGTTCTTGCCGTCGGAGTTGCTGTCGAAGTAACGCAGGTCGGTCTTCAGCGAACCCGGGCCGATCGCCCAGTTGTGCACCAGGCCGAGGAAGTGCTGTTTGTAGAAGTCTTCCAGGTTGCCGTAGTAGTACTGCAGCGTCAGGTCTTTGGTCAGCTTGTAGTCACCACCGGCGAAGTAGAACTTGTTGCTGTCGGCGTCACCGCTGGCGCCAGCGATACGCAGGGCGATGTCGTCGGTGGAGCTACGGGTCTTGGTGCTTTCCAGTTGGCCGGCGGTCAGGGTCAGGCCGTCAATCTCGTTGGAAGTGATCTGCCCACCCTCGAAGGTCTGCGGCAGCAGGCGGCCGTCGTTGAAGGTCACCACCGGCAGCTTCGGCAGCAGGGTGCCGATACGCGCCTCGGTCTTGGACAGGCGCACCTTGGCGGTCACACCGGCCTTGCTGTAGTCGTCCACGGCGCTGCCGTCGCGCTCCAGCGGGAATAGCTGGCCGGGGGTGCGATCACGACCGGTCTTGCTCGCGGTGCCGCCGGAGTCCAGCTTCACACCGAGCAGGCCGATGGCGTCGAGACCGAAGCCAACGGTGCCTTCGGTAAAACCGGAGCTGTAATTGAAGATGAAGCCCTGGCCCCACTCCTGCGCCTCGCCGTTGTTGTTGGCGGTGTTCTTGGTGTTGAGGTCGTAATAGAAATTGCGCAGGCCGAGGCTGGCCTTGCTGTCTTCGATGAAACCAGCGGCAGTCGCTTCGGTGGCCAGTGCGGCCAGGGCGACGGCCAGCGCCAGATTGGACTTGTTCATGCTCGATGCTCCAGATGCTGTGTGCTGTTCGGGTTTGGCACTGCACAGGGGCTCGGCAGGACAGCGGACTTGGCGCTGGTCTCGGCGGATTGGCAAAAGAGCCCCTGATTCGGGCCCGATGCGGTGGTCCGCTGTCGGCTGGTGGCTAATCTACGAGACGAGCGTTAATCCCTAAAAAGAATTATTTTTCACCTTGTAGTAACTAAAAAGAATATAAGCCTGATCCCGATGCAACTCGCTGCGTAGGAGCCGATTCATCCGCGAATCCTGCGAGCCACTTCTGACGGCTTGCTTCGCCAGCCCGCACAGGGCCCCCGCCGCGCCTGACAAACTGGCCTTAGCTAATTCCTAAAAATTATTTAACAACTGCTTTTTATATCGACTAGCTTCTCTTCACCGGATCACCGGACTTCTTTTTCTAAACACTGAAGTACGCGTGATCCGCCGCAATCCCATGGCCGGCACGTGTTCGTATCGAGAGCCGCCATGTCCAACACCTATTCCAAACGCAGCACACTGATCGCCGCCTCGCTGGCCATTGGCCTGCTCGTCGCTCCGCTCACCGAAGCCGCCGAGCAACTGCGCATCGGCTACCAGAAATCCTCCACGCTGATCAGTCTGCTGAAAAGCCAGGGCACCCTGGAAAAAACGCTGGCCGATCAGGACATCACCGTCAGCTGGCACGAATTCGCCAGCGGCCAGCCGCTGCTGGAGGCGCTCAACGTCGGCAATATCGACCTGTCCGCCGACGTCGCCGACACCGTGCCGGTGTTCGCCCAGACCGCCGGCGCCGACCTCGACTATTTCGCCCAGGAAGCGCCGTCGCCCAGCGCGCAGGCGATCATCGTGCGCGAGGATTCGCCGATCAAAACCCTGGCCGACCTCAAGGGCAAGAAGGTCGCCGTGACCAAGGCGGCTGGCGTGCACTACCTGTTGATCGCCGCGCTGAACAAGGCTGGCCTGAAGTTCAGCGACATCGAACCCGCCTACCTGACCCCGGCCGACGGCCGCGCCGCCTTCGAGAACCGCAAAGTGGACGCCTGGGTCACCTGGGAACCCTTCCTCAGCGGCGCGCAGCAGCAGTTGCCGACGCGCATCCTCGCCGACGGCAAGGGCCTGGCCGACTACCAGCGCTACTACCTGACCAGCGCCACCTTCGCCAAGAGCCACCCGCAGGTGCTGCAGACCGTATTCGCCGAGCTGGTGAAGACCGGCGACTGGCTGCGCGCCAACCCGCGCCAGGCGGCTGAAATCCTCGGCCCACTGTGGGGCAACCTAGACCCGGCCATCGTCGAGAAGGCCAACGCCAAACGCAGCTATCAGGTGCGTCTGGTGCAGCCGGACAGCCTCGCCGAACAACAGAAAATCGCCGATGCCTTCTACGGCGCCAGCCTGTTGCCAACCTCGGTGGATGCCCGCGAAGTCAGTATCTGGAGCCCGCAATGAGTGCTGAAGCCCGTCTGCACCCCAGCCTGCGTGACGAGCCGCTGTTCGCCGCGCACCTGTTCCCCGTGGATTTCGGCAGCCGCACGGCCAAGGTCGAACGCCTGGCCCGGCGCCTGGCAGCCAGCGCGGTGGAGCGTGATCGTGCTGGTGGCAGCGCCCAGGCCGAACGCGAACTGCTGCGCGACAGCGGTCTGCTGACCCTGGCCGTGCCGCAGCAGTACGGCGGCCAGGGCGTGGCCTGGCCGGAGATCTATCGCATCGTGCGCTACCTGGCGGCGGTGGACAGCTCGCTGGCCCACCTGTTCGCCTTCCAGCACCTGCAGGTGGCTACCATTCTGCTGTTCGGCACCCCCGATCAGCAGCGCCACTGGTTGACGCGCACGGTTCAGGAGCGCTGGTTCTGGGGCAATGCCACCAATGGGCGCGACACCGGTCTCAAGCTCAGCACGCGTGAGGAACATTACGAGCTCAATGGCAGCAAATCGTTCTGCTCCGGTGCGCTCGGCGCCGATGCGCTGGTGATCAGCGCACCGCGCGGCAAGAACCCTGAGGATCGCGTATTCATCGTACTGCCCAGCCAGCGCGAAGGCCTGGCGGTGAACAGCGACTGGGACGGTTTCGGCCAGCGTCAGACCGACAGCGGCACGGTGCAGTTCGAGCAGGTGTTCGTCGATGCCGGCGAGCTGCTTGGCCCGGTTGGCCCCAGCCCGCGTACCACCCTGCGCGCCTGCCTGTCACAGCTGATCCTCACCCAGCTCTACCTGGGCAACGCCCAGGGCGCGCTGGACGCAGCGCTGCGTTACACCCGCGAGCAGAGCCGCGCCTGGCCGGCATCGGGCGTAGCCAATGCCAGCGACGATCCATTTATCCAGCAGCGCTACGGCGAGCTATGGCTGCGCTATCGCAGCGCCCTGCCCCTGGCCGAACACGCCGCCCAGCGCCTGCAAGCCGCCTGGGAAAAACCGGCGCTGACCGCAGCCGAACGCGCTGAGGTGGCGCTGGCCATCAGCGAGGCCAAGGTCGTGGCGGTGCGCGCCGCCCTCGATATCACCAGCCAGATCTTCGAAACCATGGGCGCCCGCGCCACCAGCTCGCGCTACGGCTTCGACCGCTTCTGGCGCAACGTGCGCGTGCACAGCCTGCACGATCCCATCGACTACAAGGTGCGCGACCTCGGCCACTGGCTGCTCAGCGGCCAGGGCCCGCAGCCATCGCTGTACGGCTGATCGGGGGAGCCAGCAGATATTGTAGGAGGGGCTTTAGCCGCGACCCTGTCGTCTTGATACAAACCAGTGCCTGTGGCGGGACTGCCCCGGATTGCATCCGGGCTACCTCACGCCCCGGCAGCCAAATCGACAGGGCGAAAAAGCATCAACCTCGCTCGGCCCTTACTGCACCTGGCCTGGACGAGTTTTCCCGCATCTTATCCACAGTGCTTTCCCCAGATTCTGTGCACGACGCCCGGTTACACGCTCCCGCCCTGCCCTGCTGTTGAAAACCCAAGCCAACTGATTGATTAAAAGCGATATTCCGCCTGGCGATAACGCCAGCAAAGCGTCATTGGGCAAAAACTGAGCGGCCAGCCGTGGCCCGCCTGGATGCTAGGCGCGGCGGGCTTTTGCAAAGGTTATCCACAGCGGTATTAACAGAATTTGTGGGTGGGTTTGGGAAGGGCCTGGATCGCACCTCTGGCACGAGAAACGCGTAGGACGTACCGGTACGCCGGCCGCTCGGAAGCAGTACGCCGATTAAGTGTTGGACGCAGACTACTGTCTCGGCACGGCCTGGCGGGCTGCTCGCTTCGCGAGCGAGGCCGCCCTACGTCAGGCCGCCTTGCTTGGCGACGCATCCTCGAAGCGATTCACCTTGCGCAGGCTCTTGAAGCCAAGCATCCAGCCGCCAGTCACGGTCAGGGTGCAGGCGCAGCCGAGCAGTGCCGCCGGTACTACGCCGAACCAGGCGGCGCTGGTGCCGGCGCGGAATTCGCCCAATTCGTTGGAGGAGCCGATGAACAGCATGTTCACGGCGTTAACCCGACCACGCATGGCATCCGGTGTGGAGAACTGCACCAGCGAGGAACGGATGTACATGCTCACCATGTCCGCACCCCCCGCCACCACCAGCGCGGCGAAGGAAAGCCAGAACAGGCTGGACAGGGCGAACACCAGGTTGGCCACACCGAACAGCGCCACCGCGCCGAACATCACCAGGCCGACATGGCGGTTGAAGGGCTTCATGCTCAGGTATAGGCCCACCGACACCTCACCGATGGCCATGGCGCTGCGCAACAGGCCGAGGCCTGTTGGGCCGACTTCCAGCACTTCCTGGGCGTAGATCGGCAGCAGCGCCACCACGCCGCCGAGCAGTACGGCAAACAGATCCAGCGAGATGGTGCCGAGGATGATCGGCCGCGTGCGGATGAAGTGGATGCCGGCGGTGAAGCGCGCCCAGGCGCCCGCCTCCAGCGCCTGCATCTTCTCTGCATAGAGCACCGGCACCCGCTGCAGCAGCACGCAGCCGGCGAGGAAGCAGGCCAGGCACACCGAGTAGGTCAGCCCACCGCCACCGATGGCATACAGACCGCCACCGATCACCGGCCCGGAGATGGTCGCGCCACGCATGATCATGCTGTTGGCGGCGATGGCCGCCGCCAGGCGCTCGCGCGGCACGATCTGCGGCAGCAGGCTGGACAGCGCCGGCCCGGTAAAGGCACGGCCGCAGCCGTACAGCACCAGCACCGCGTAGTACCAAACGACCGGCGCGCCGCTCAGCGACAACCACAGTAGCGACCCGGCACACACAGCCTCGACCAGCCAGCTGAGCATCAGGATCAGCTTGCGGTCGTAGCGGTCGATCAGGTCGCCAGCCGGCATCAGCAACACCAGCATGGGGATGAACTGCGCCAGGCCGACATAGGCCAACGACAGCGGATCGCGGGTCAGGTCATAGACCTGCCAGGCGACGACGATGGCCTGGATCTGTACGGCGAAGACCACGACGATGCGAGAGATGAGAAACGCCAGAAAACCGGGAAGGCGATAAACAGAAGCGGGAGCAGCAGCGGACACGGTGCAAACCTCGAGGCATGACCGGTCGGTTCCGGTCGAGGTGGGCCGGCCAATCTACGGCAAAGCTCCGGCCTGGGGCAAACCAGCGAACAGGCTGTTGCGCGGGTTGCTCCGTTGCGTGGTGGTAATGGACATATTTGTAGGGCGCAGAGGAATCTTGTGCAGTCGCGGCTGAAGCCGCTCCTACGGGAATAGCGTGCAAGCGCAGGGGGCAGACGACTTTGGTAGCCTTGTCCGAACGTTTTTTACGGAAGCCTCACCATGCCCCTGAGCCCTGACGAACTCGCGCAGATCAGCGCCCTCACCCTGGCCCACTACCAGAACAGTGCCGAGGATTTTCGCGAGGGCACGCGCGACCATGACGTGAGCCAGAACATCGCCGCGCTGCTGCGGCATATCGAGGGCGAGAAGCCCTGGCGCATTCTCGATTTCGGCTGCGGGCCGGGGCGCGACCTGCGCACCTTCAGTGGCCTGGGCCACGAAGCTATCGGCCTGGATGGCTGCGCCGAGTTCGTCGCCATGGCGCGTGCCGACAGCGGCTGCGAGGTGTGGCAGCAGAGCTTTCTCGAACTGGAGCTGCCGGCCGGGCATTTCGACGGCATCTTCGCCAACGCCAGCCTGTTCCATGTGCCGGATCAGGAACTGCCGCGTGTACTCGGCCAGTTGCAGGCGGCGCTCAAAGCCGGCGGCGTGCTGTTCAGCTCCAACCCGCGCGGCGAGAACCAGGAGGGCTGGAACGGCCCGCGCTACGGCAGCTATCACGATCTGGAACGCTGGCGTGCGCGGCTCACGGCAGCCGGTTTCGTCGAGCTGGAACACTACTACCGCCCCACCGGCCTGCCACGCGACCAGCAACCCTGGCTGGCCAGCGTGTGGCGGCGTGTCGATTAGCGGGATTTCAGCGACGGCAACAGCGCGGTGAGGATGCCCAGCAGCGGCAGGAAGGAGCAGATCAGGAACACCTCCTCGATGCCGTGAATGTCCGCGAGGTAACCGAGCAGCGCCCCGCCGATGCCGCCGAAGCCGAACATCAGGCCGAAGAACAGCCCGGCGATCATGCCGACGTTGCCCGGCATCAGCTCCTGGGCGAAGACCACGATGGCGGAGAATGCCGAGGCGAGGATGAAGCCGATCACCATGCTCAGCACGCCCGTCCAGAACAGGTCGACGTGCGGCAGCAGCAGGGAGAACGGTGCCACGCCAAGGATGGAGAACCAGATCACCCGCTTGCGCCCGATGCGGTCGCCGATCGGCCCACCGAAGAAGGTGCCGGCCGCCACCGCGCCGAGGAACAGGAACAGATAGAGCTGCGAACTGGCCACCGACAGGTCGAACTTCTCGATCAGGAAGAAGGTGAAGTAGCTGGTGAAGCTGGCCATGTAGAAGTACTTGGAGAACACCAGCAACGCCAGGATCAGCAGGGCAAACTTCACCCGCCCGGCCGACAGACCGTGGGTGGCCACGCCGCCCTGCTTGAGCTTGAACAGCGTCAGGTGATGGCGATACCAGCGGCTCAGGCCGTACAGCACGACGATGGCG
Source organism: Pseudomonas sp. FG29 (assembly GCF_057809355.1). Taxonomy (NCBI): domain Bacteria; kingdom Pseudomonadati; phylum Pseudomonadota; class Gammaproteobacteria; order Pseudomonadales; family Pseudomonadaceae; genus Pseudomonas; species Pseudomonas sp. FG29. The sequence goes on from NZ_JBMDJU010000010.1 coordinate 13,303, forward strand.
AAGGCGGCGAACAGGCCGAACCAGGCGACGTTGCCCTGGCCGTAGGGAATGATGATCGCCGCCGCCAGCAGCGGGCCGAAGGCGGTACCGGCGTTGCCGCCGACCTGGAAGGTGGACTGCGCCAGGCCATAACGACCGCCCGAGGCCAGACGGGCGATACGCGACGCCTCGGGATGAAAGGTCGACGAGCCGACGCCCACCAGCGCCGAGGCCAGGAGGATCGCCGGGAAACTACCGACGAAAGCCAGCATGAGGATGCCGACCAGGGTGCACAACGAACCGGCCGGCAGCAGCCAGGGCTTGGGATGGCGGTCGGTGTGGTAGCCCACCCACGGTTGCAGCAGCGAGGCGGTGAGCTGGAAGGTCAGGGTGATCAGGCCGATCTGGGCGAAGCTCAGGCCGTAATTGAGCTTGAGCATCGGGTAGATGGCAGGCAACACGGCCTGGATCAGGTCGTTGATCAGGTGCGCCAGGGCGCAGGCGCCGATCACGCGCATCACCAGAGTGTTGGCCTGGCTGACGGGCGAAGCGCCGGCCAGGGAGGTAGCGGCAGGACTGCTGGACATGCTTGAAGCTTCCGAACGAGATGAGGAACGCCGCTATGCTAGGCTGCGCCCAATCGCCTGTCTCACGAAGATCGGGAAACAACCCTCGCAAAAAAGGCATCCCCATGCGCTTACCTGACAAACTGTTGGCCGAGATCGATGCATCGCCCTGGCTGGTCAGCAGCAGCGCCACCGATTACCCGGTCAACGCCGTTATCGAGCCGCACTCGCACCGCAACAAGCACCAGCTGATCTACGCCATTTCCGGGGTGATGGTGGTGACTTCGGCGATGAACCAGTGGACGGTGCCGCCGAGCCGCGGCATCTGGATGCCGTGCGGCCAGGTGCATGCGATCCGCTGCGTCGGCAGCGTGAAGATGCGCAGCATGTTCGTACGCCCCGACAGCCTGCCGGACATGCCCGCCGAGTGCCGCGCCGTGGCCATTTCGCCGCTATTGAGCGAGCTGATCCGCGCCGCCGTGGACATCACCCAGCCCTACGCCGAGGACTCGCGCGAGGCGCGTGTGATGCGCCTGATCCTCGATGAACTGCGCATCCTGCCGACCCTGCCGCTACACCTGCCGCAGCCGGCCGATCAGCGCCTGCTGCCGATCTGTACGACGCTGCAGAATGATCCGGGCGACGCCTCTACCCTGGCCGACTGGAGCGCCCGCCTAGGCCTGGACGAGAAGACCATCCAGCGCCTATTCCAGAAAGGCACCGGTATGACCTTCGGCCAGTGGCGCCAGCAGGCGCGCCTGTTGCTGGCCCTGGAACGCATTGCGCTGGGTGAGAAGATCATCGACATCGCCGGGGAGCTGGGCTACGACAGCCCCAGCGCCTTCACCACCATGTTCAAGAAGCAGTTCGGCCTGACGCCTAGCCAGTTCTTCAAGTGATGTGCGGTTGGGAATGCTGGCGCAGGGCTGTCGCGGCTAAAGCCCCTCCCACACGCATGCCTCAACACCGGAGCACAGCCGGTCAAACCACGCACCGTAGGAGGCGCTTTAGCGGCGAGCGGTTCTATCGCGGCTGAAGCCGCTCCTACGTCACGTGTCCAGGTCGTCGCCGGATGAGCGCTCGGGCGAGAGGTAGCTGACCAGTTGCCGCGCATGGGATGACAGCGCCTCCCAGCTGCGCACGCACAGACGTAATTCGCGGGTGGCCCAGACATCTTCCAGCATCACCACCGCCACCGGCAGTTCCTGGGCGAAGCGGGTCGCGGCCACCTCGGGCAGCATGGATACGCCGACGCCCTGCGCCACCAGTTGGGCGATGGCGTCGAAGCTCGGCGCACGCACCCGTACCTTGAGCGGCAAGGCATTACGCACCGCCATGTACTCGACGAAGCGCTGCATCGCCCGCTCCGCCGGCAGGCAGACGAAGGGGTAGTTGAGCGCATCACGCAGCGAGGCCGCGCGCTGGCCGATCAGCGCGTGCCCATGCGGCACCAGCATCACCAGGCGGTCGTTGCGAAACGGCAGCGACAGGAGTTCATCGGTGGGCAGGTTGCCGTCGTACACACCGATGTCGATGGCGCCCTCCCGCACTGATCTCAGCACGGCCTTGCTACCCTGCTCGGCCAGTTGCAGATCCACTTCCGGGTAGTCGGCCAGGAAGGGGCCGAGCGCCGCCGGCAGGAAGGTGCTGTTGGCCACGGTGGACGCGCCCAGGCGCAGGGTGATGCGCCGCTCGCCCTTGAGTTCCTCGACGGTCTGGGTAAGCAAACGGGCTTCCCTCAGCACGCCCTGGCAGGCCTCCAGCACCAGACGCCCGGCCGGCGTCGGAGTCATGCCGTCGCTGCTGCGCACGAACAACGTCAGGCCGCAGCGTTCCTCGAACAGGCGCAGGCGGGTGCTGGCTGCCGACACCGCGACGGGAAAGGTCGCCGCCGCCTTGCTCAGGCTGCCGGTGGCGGCAATCGCCACGATCAGGCGCAGGTCGGGCAGGTCGAAATGCATAGAGCCTTCTCCAAATCAGAACGCCATCTTCGTGAATTTGCGATTCTAGCCAATTTGTTTTCCATCCAGAATAACAGCTCACTCCCCTGTCGTAGCCTTGCTCATGAATGCCATGACCGCCTCGTACCGCCGCAGCCTGGACAACGGCGTGCTGTTCGCCGTGCTCTCGGCCACCGGTTTCAGCCTGAAAGCCATCTTCGTCAAACTCAGCTATGCCGCCGCGCCGGTAGACGCCATCACCGTGCTGAGCCTGCGCATGGGCCTGGCGCTGCCGCTGTTCGCCTGGCTGCTGTGGCTGAGCCGGGGCACCGGGCAAGCGCGCTTGTCAGCGAAGGACTGGGCGCACGTTCTGCTGCTGGGGATGCTCGGCTACTACCTGTCGAGCCTGTTCGACTTCTACGGCCTGCAGTACATCAGCGCCGGGCTGGAGCGGCTGATCCTGTTCACCTACCCGACGCTGGTGCTGCTGTTGCAGATGCTGGCGATGGGCGAGCGACCCGGCCCGCGCACCTTCCTCGCCCTGGGTCTGTGTTACCTGGGCCTGAGCATCGCCCTGGTGCATGACATCCGCGTGGAAGGCGACAGCGAGCAGATCCTGCTGGGCGCCGCCTGGGTGTTCGCCAGCGCAGTGACCTATGCCCTGTACTACCTGGGCACCGGCGTGGTGATCCGCCGGGTCGGCTCGATGCGCCTGGCGGGGCTGGCTGGCGGTTCCTCGGCGATCATGGTGCTGATCCACTACGCCATCAGCGGTGACCCGACGCAACTGGCGAGCCTGCCGAGCGAGGTATGGCTGTACGGCACGCTGATGGCGCTGCTGTCGACGGTACTGCCGATCTACTGGCTGGCCCTGGCCGTGCAGCGCATGGGCGCCAGCCATGCCGCCATGTTCGGCAACCTGGGCCCGGTGCTGACGCTGTTCGCCGCCTGGGTGCTGCTCGGCGAGGCCATCACCCTCTACCAGATCGCCGGCCTGGCGCTGGTGCTGCTGGGTGTCTCGCGCCTGTCGGCGAGCAAGCGCAAGACGGGCTGAGCCAAGCTCAGACCTGGCGGATCAGATCGGCAGCCTTCTCGCCGATCATGATGCACGGCGCGTTGGTGTTACCGCTGATCAGCGTCGGCATGATCGAGGCGTCGGCCACGCGCAGGTTGGCCACGCCACGCACCTTCAGCTCGGGCGTGACCACTGCCGCGTCGTCGCTGCCCATCTTGCAGGTGCCCACCGGGTGGAACACGGTGGCGGCCTTCTCGCGCAGGTGCGCCAGCAGTTCCTCATCGCTCTGCACCTGCGGGCCGGGCAGCATCTCCTCGCCACGGATATCGGCGAACTGTGGTTGGGCGAGGATGCTGCGCGCCAGCTTGACCCCTTCCACCAGCACGCGGGCGTCCTGCTCGTCACTGAAGAAGTTGAAGTCGATGCTCAGGCTGCGGCCCTCGCCCAGGCGCACTTCGCCGATGCTCTTCGGTCGCAGCACGCAGGTGTGGATGGCGTAGCCATGGCCCCACTCGAACAGGCGGCCGCGATGGCTGCGGTAGCCGGGCACGAAGTGCATCTGCACGTCGGGCAGATCGCCCGCCAATGGCGTGCGGGCGAAGCCGCCAGCCTCAACGTAGTTGGTGGTCAGCCAGCCCATTTTCTGCGCCAGGTACTTGAACGGCGAGGCGATGATCTTCGGCAGCGCGCCGACGGAGAAGCCCAGCGACAGCGGGCTCTTCGAGCGCACGGTGAGGGTGCCGTCGATATGATCCTGCAGGTTCTTGCCGACACCAGGCAGGTCGACCTTGCAGGCCACGCCGGCCGCCTCCAGCTCGGCCTTCGGGCCAATGCCGGATTTCAGCAGGATATGCGGCGAGCCCAGCGCACCGGCGCAGAGGATGGTCTCGCGGGTGCACTGCAGGGTGCGCCACTGGCCGTTCTGGCGCAGCTCCAGACCCGTGACGCGCTCGCCATCGAGCAGCAGGCGCTCCACTTCGCAGCCGGTGAGCACGACGAGGTTGTCGCGTTTACGCACCGGGGCGACGAAGGCGCGGTAGCTGGACAGGCGCCGGGCGTTCTTCTGGGTGACGTTATAGAGGCCAACGCCTTCCAGGCTGCCGCCGTTGAAGTCGTCGTTGCGCTTGAGGCCGATCTGCTCGGCAGCGCGGATGTAGCGCTCGGACAACGGGTTGGGGTCGCGCGGTCTGTCCACCAGCAACTCGCCCTGGGTGCCGTGGTAGTGCAGCGACTGGCCCAGGCAGTTGCCTTCGGATTTCTTGAAATACGGCAGCACGTCGCTCCAGCCCCAGCCGGGGCAGCCGGCGGCCTCCCAGCGATCGTAGTCGCTGGCGTCGCCACGGATGTAGATCATGCTGTTCATCGAGCTGGAGCCGCCCAATGCCTTGCCACGCGGGGTGTGCAGGCGACGCCCGGCGAGGTGCTTCTGCGGCGCGGAGAAGTAGTTCCAGCTGAACACCTTGCTCTTGTACAGGGTGATGGTGCCGGCCGGCACCTGCACACGCGGGCTGGCGTCGCTGCCGCCGGCCTCGATCAGGCACACGCGCACGGCGGGGTCTGCGCTCAGACGGTTGGCCAGCACACAGCCGGCGGAACCGGCGCCGACGATCAGGTAGTCGAAGCTGCCTTCCATCTCAATGCACCTCTTCCATGTCGTCATGCAGCAGGCCGAGGATATGCCGCTTCATGCGGATGAACTCAGGCTCCATGACCACGTCGAGGGTGCGCGGACGCTCGATGGGCACATCGAGAATTTCCTTGATCCGCCCTGGGCGCGCGCCCATCACGTAGATGCGGTCGGCGAGCAGGATGGCTTCGTCGATGTCGTGGGTGACGAACACCACGGTCTTTTTGCTGTTGCCCCACACCTGCAGCAGCAGTTGCTGCATCTGCAGGCGGGTCTGGCTGTCGAGTGCGCCGAAGGGTTCGTCCATCAGCAGGATCTGCGGGTCGTTGGCCAGCGCACGGGCGATGGCCACGCGCTGCATCATGCCGCCGGAAAGCTGCTTGGGGTAATGCTCGGCGAACTTGGCCAGGCCCACTTCGTTGAGATAGAACTCGACGATGGTGCGGATCTCGCTGGCCGGCAGCTTGCGCCGCTTGAGGCCGAACTCGATGTTCTGCCGCACGGTGAGCCAGGGGAACAGGGTGTAGCCCTGAAACACCATGCCACGGTCGGCACCGGGGCCGTCGACCTTCTGCCCGCCGACGTAAATCTCGCCCTCGGTGGGTTCGTTGAGGCCGGCGGTGAGGTAGAGCAAGCTCGACTTGCCACAGCCGGACGGGCCGACGATCACCGCGAACTGCTGATCCGGCACCTCGAAGGAGACGCGATCCAGCGCGGTGAAGGTGTCGCCCTTGGGCGACTGGTAGCGCAGGCTGACGTTGTCCACCTTGAGCCGCGCGGCGACCTCGGCGTACGCGCTGAGCGGCGGCATGATGTAGGGTTTCTTGGCTACTGCGCCCATGCGGCAATCCTCAGTCGAAGCAGACGGAACAGTTGGTCGGTGATCAGCCCGAGCAGGCCGATGATGGCGATGGCGAGGAAGATCACGTCGACCTGGAAGCCGCGCATGGCCTTGAGGCTGATGTAGCCGAGGCCACTGCTGGCGGCGACCAGTTCGGCCACCACCAGATAGGTCCAGGCCCAGCCCATGGTCACCCGCAGGGTGTCGAGGATGCCCGGTAGCGAGGCCGGGCCGAGCACGTGCAGCACCACGTCGCGACGGCTGGCGCCGAGGGTGTAGCTGGCGTTGAGCAGGTCACGCGAGACGCCCTTGGAGACGTCGGCGACCATCACCAGTTGCTGGAAGAACACGCCGAAGATGATCACCGCCACGCGCTGTTCCAGGCCGATGCCGATCCACAGGATGAACAGCGGCACGAAGCTGGTCACCGGCAGGTAGCGGATGAAGTTGACCAGCGGCTCGAGAAAGGCCTGGACGATGCGAAAACTGCCCATCAAGAGGCCCAGCGGCACCGACACCAGCGACGACACGACGAAGCCAATCAGCACCACTTCCAGGCTGGCCAGCACATGCTTGCTCAGGGTGCCGTCGCCGGCCAGGCGCACGCCGGCGGCGATCACGTCGCCCGGCGTCGGCAGGAACATCGACGGCACCACGCCGCCGTAGGACAGCAGGGCCCACAGACCGAGTACCAGCAGCCAGCAGAGGCTGCTAGCGCCCAGCACCAAACGACCAGGCAGGTCGACTTTCGGGGTCAGGCAGCGCTGCACCCAGGATTTTTGCGTGGCCATGAACCACCTCGTGTTGCGGGTATTGGGAAGACGCACGGAAAACGGCAGGTAACCACCGTCAGTCCCCTCTCCCCGTTGGGGAGAGGGCTAGGGAGAGGGGAAGACATCTTCATGCGCATGCTTCCAACCCTCTCCCCCGGCCCCTCTCCCACAAGTGGGAGAGGGGAGCAGAGCACTTACGGCGCGACGAACGAGGTATCCACCAGATCCTCGTAGCTCACCGCATAGGGCTTGCCCTGCAGGGTGCTCCAGGTCTCGTTGGCCAGCTTGATGATCTCGGCGATGTCGCCGGCCTTGCCGGGAGTGCCGAGCAGCTTCTCGCTCATGGCCTGGTCGTAGAACTTCACGCCCTTGGCCGCTTCGGCCAGATCCTTGGGATTGGACAGGTAGCCACCAACGCCCTTGGCCATGATTTCGTAGGCCTTCTCCGGGTTCTGCTTGGTGTACTCGACCGCCTTGTACAGGCCGGCAACCAGCGCCTTGACGTCTTCCGGCTGCTTCTCGATGACGCCGCAATCCAGCGCCACCACGTCGACGATCACGCCGGGTGTAGCGCTGCTGTCGACCAGCACCTTGCCGCTGCCCTTCTGCTTGACCATGGTCAGGTTCGGCTCCCAGGTCACCGCCGCCGGTACGTGGCCGGCGATAAAGGCCGAGGCGGCGTCATCGGCGGTCATGTTCTGCACTTCGATATCGCTCATGCTCATGCCGGCCTTCTTCAGCAGGTAGCTGAGCCAGAACTGCGACACCGAGCCCTCGTTGACCGCCACCGCCTTGCCCTTGAGGCCCTGCATGTCGGCGATGTCGTTCTGCACCACGATGCCGTCGCCACCGTGGGATTCGTCCAGCGCCGCCACGGCCTTGAAGCAGAAGTCCTTGGAGCGGTACTTGAGGATTTCGTCGATGGTCGAGGCCGAGCCGGACAGCTTGCCCGAGGCCTGCGCGGCCATGTACATCGAGGCTTCCTCGATGGTGGTCAGTTGCAGGTCGAGACCGGCTTCCTTGAAGTAGCCGAGGTCACGGGCCAGGTACAGGGTGCCGTAGCCGACCCAGGTGGTGTGGCCGATGGACAGGGTGCCGGCCTGAGCGGTGGCAGCCATGCCGGCAGCCAGGGCGGTGCACGCGAAGGTACGGACGATACGGTGGCGCAAGGACGATTTCATGTAGCACTCCCACAGCCTGTTGGCTCGTTATTGGTTTGCGTGGGGCAGGGATTGGCCAGTGGCCGAAACACACTTTTACGGGCCGACCTCGTTGGATCGGCGCCTGGTTCTTCGCCGCCCTCTGTGGGGCGGTTTCGGGTAATGCCTGTCGCTTTTGCTCTCGTAGGAGCGGCTTCAGCCGCGATATCGCGGATGAAACGGAATGCCGCCCAGCCGCTCCTACAGCCTTCGGCTCACATCAGATTCAGCTCACGCCCGGTGCGATCCACCGCGCGTTTGGTCTTCTCCACCAGTTCGTCCAGCTCGGCATGCGTGGCCACCAGCGCCGGCGCCATGATCATCCGGCCAAGGGTGGAGCGGATGATCAGCCCCTCGTCGAAGCCGACGGTGCGGCAGTGCCAGGCGATGTCGTTCTCGTTGGCGAAGCGCTTGCGCGTGGCCTTGTCCTCGGCAAACTGCAGCGCGGCGACCAGGCCGGTGCCCTGGACATCACCAATCAGCGGATGGTCGACGAAGGTCTCGCGCAGCAGTTTCTGCAGGTACGGCCCGGTATCGGCCTTGACCGTCTCGACGATCTTCTCGTCGCGCAGCGCGGTGAGGTTGGCGATGGCTACGGCGGCGGCCACCGGGTGGCCGGCGTAGGTCAGGCCGTGGGCGAACACGCCGCCTTCCTGCACCAGGGCGTCGGCGATGCGACCGCTGAGCACCAGGCCGCCCATGGGGATGTAGCCGCTGGTCAGGCCCTTGGCGATGGTCAGGGTGTCGGGCTGGAAGCCGAAGTGCTGGTGGGCGAACCACTCGCCGGTACGGCCGAAGCCGCCGATCACTTCGTCGGCGCACAGCAGCACGTCGTACTGACGGCAGATGCGCTGCACCTCGGCCCAGTAGCTGGCCGGCGGGAAGATCATGCCGCCGGCGCCCTGGAAGGGTTCGGCGACGAAGGCAGCGACGTTCTCGGCGCCCAGTTCGAGGATCTTCGCTTCCAGCTCGCGGGCGGCCTGGAGGCCGAAGGCGTCTTCGGACAGTTCGCCACCCTCGGCGAAGTAATACGGCTCGCCGATATGGGCGAAGCCCGGCAGCATGCCGCCCATCTCGTGCATGAAGCCCATGCCGCCGAGCGCGGTGCTGCCCAAGGTGGAGCCGTGGTAGCCGTTCCAGCGACCGATCATGATGCTCTTGCTCGGTTTGCCCACCACCTGCCAGTAGCGGCGCACGGTGCGGATCAGCACCTCGTTGGCCTCGGAGCCGGAGTTGGTGTAGATGGCGTGGCTGTAGTGCTTGGGCAGCAAGCTGAAGAGCAGCTCGGACAGCTCCACCACGCGCGGGTGCGTGGTGTGGAAGAACAGGTTGTAGTACGGCAGCTCTTCGAGCTGGCGCGTTGCGGCAGCATTCAGGTCAGCGCGGCCATAGCCCAGCGCGGTGCACCACAGGCCGGACATGCCATCGAGATAGCGCTTGCCGTCCGTGTCCCACAGGTTCAGGCCCTGGCCCTTGGCAATCACCAGCGCGCCCTTCTCGTTGAGCGCCTTCTGGTCGAGGAAGGCATGGATATGGTGCGCCGCATCCAGTGCCTGGTATTCGGACGTACTGTGCTTCGGGGCAGTCATCGCAAGGTCTCCGTGGATTCTTGTCATCACTCGCAGGATGGGTACAGCGCAGCGATAGCCATCGCCACGCCGCATCGGCTATCCACGGAGCTGGAACCAGGTGGTTTTCAGTTGGGTGTACTTGTCGAACGAATGCAGCGACAGGTCGCGGCCAAAGCCGGACTGCTTGCCGCCACCGAACGGCGTGCTGACGTCCAGCGCATCGACGGTGTTGACCGACACGGTGCCGGCCTTGAGGCGCCGGGCGACACGGTGGGCGCGGTTGAGGTCGTCGCTCCACAGCGAGGCGGCCAGGCCGTAGACGCTGTCGTTGGCCAGGGCCACGGCTTCGTCCTCGGAATCGAACGGCAGCACCGCCAGCACCGGGCCGAAGACTTCCTCACGGGCCAGGCGGCTGCTCGGCGTCACGCCGGTGAAAATGGTCGGCGCGATAAAGTTGTCCGAGGCACCCACAGTCAGTTGCTGGCCGCCGCAGACCAGGCGCGCACCATCGGCCTGGGCGCCGTTGATGAACGCCATGATGCGCGCGGTCTGCCGCGCCTCGACGATGGCGCCGGCGCGGCTGGCCGGATCGAGCGGATCACCCGGCAGCCAGTCGAGCGCCTTGGCCTGCAGGCGCTCGACGAATTCATCGTGGATCGAACGCTGCACCAGCAGGCGCGAGTTGGCCGAGCACACCTCGCCCTGATTGAAGAAGATGCCGAAGGCGGCCTTCTCGGCGGCCAGGTCGAGATCCTGGCAATCGGCGAACACCAGGTTGGCGCTCTTGCCGCCGCACTCCAGCCACACCTGCTTGAGGTTGGACTGCGCCGAGTAGCCCATGAAGTATTTGCCCACCTCGGTGGAGCCGGTGAAGGCCAGGCAGTCGACGTCCATATGCAGGCCCAGGGCCTTGCCGGCGCTCTCGCCGAGGCCCGGCACCACGTTCAGCACGCCTTCCGGCAAACCGGCCTGCAGCGCCAGTTCGGCCAGACGCAGGGCGGAGAACGGTGACTGCTCGGCGGGCTTGAGCACCACCGAGTTGCCGGCGGCCAGGGCCGGCGCCAGCTTCCAGGCGGCCATGTCCAGGGGGAAATTCCACGGCACCACGGCGGCGACCACGCCCAGCGCTTCGCGGGTGATGGTGGCGAGCACGTTGCGCGCACTGGGCGCGACTTCGTCGTAGAGTTTGTCGAGGCTCTCGGCGTACCAGCGGAACACGCCAGCGGCACCGGGCACGTCGATGTTCCAGGCATCCATCACCGGCTTGCCCATGTTCAGCGAATCGAGCAGCGCCAGTTCGTCGCGATGGGCCAGGATCAGCTCGGCCAGGCGCAGCAGCACCTGCTTGCGTTCGCTCGGGGTGCGCTGCGACCAGACGCCCGCCTCGAAGGCCTGGCGGGCGCTGCGCACGGCCAGTTCGACCTCGGCCTCACCACAGGCGGCGACCTGCGCCAGCACCTGGCCGGTGGCCGGGTTGATGGCCGCGAAGGTGGCGCCGGACTGCGCCGCCACACGGCGACCACCGATGATGGCCTGTTCGATGAAGGCTTGCTGCCGGGCGCGTTGCTGCCAGTCGCTGAGTTCGTACACCACAGTCCCCTTGTACCGTTTGGCGGTTGCGGAACTGATGGTGGCGCAAGCCCGAAGATAGGAAAAATATTAAAAATGTCGCCGGGACATACGAAAAAGATGGTCACACCCGCACCAAGGCAGTGCAGCCCGCCAACTCCTTGTGCAAATACCCGACGACGCGCCGCCAGGCCCCGCCACGCCTGACGCGAAGCACACCAAACCGCCCCACACCACGCACCATTTCAGCCCGCCCACACCCCGGTAGGGTGGCGTAGGGTGGGCTTCAGCCCACCATCAGTCGCTCCGACACTGTCCCGCCTCGCTGCCCGCCTCGTGTACGACTCTTGCAAGGCATCCCCTCGCCCAGGGCCAGAAAAAATATGGCCACTGGCAAACAAGATGCTCGCCTCCCACGGACTGAACTGCGCGTATGGTGAGCACCAAAAGAAGATCGCCAGAGGTTCCTTGCGTGGCTGCCTACACCCTGCGTCAACTCAAGTATTTCGTCACCACCGTCGAATGCGGCAGCGTCGCCGAGGCGTCGCGCAAGCTGTACATCGCCCAGCCCTCCATCTCCACGGCCATCAAGGGCCTGGAAGAGAGCTTCGGCGTGCAGCTGTTCATCCGCCACCACGCCCAGGGCGTGTCGCTCACCCCCGGTGGCGCGCGCTTCTACCGCAAGGCGCAGGAGCTGCTGCGTATGGCGCACGAGTTCGAGCAGAACGCCCTGGCCGACAACGACGTGGTGGCCGGGCAGATCGACATCGGCTGCTTCGAGACAGTCGCCCCGCTTTACCTGCCGCGCCTGATCGCCGGCTTTCGCCAGCGCTACCCGGGCGTGGAAATCCGCCTGCACGACGGCGAACAACACGAGCTGGTGCAGGGCCTGACCGCCGGCCGCTTCGACCTGGCGATCTTCTACGAACACGACCTGGACGCCACCATCGAGACCGAACCGCTGATGCCGCCACAACGGCCCTACGCGCTGCTGCCCGAAGGCCACCGCTTCGCCGCCCAGGCGCAGGTGTCGCTACGCGACCTGGTGCTCGACCCGATGATCCTGCTCGACGTACTGCCGAGCCGGAACTACTTCGTGAGCATCTTCGAGGAGTTGGGCCTGTCGCCAAACATCGTGTTCAGCTCGCCCTCCATCGAGATGGTGCGCGGCATGGTCGGCCAGGGCTTCGGCTTCTCGGTGCTGGTCACCCGCCCGCACTGCAACACCACCTATGACGGCAAGCAGGTGGTGTGCGTGAACATCACCGAAGACGTCACCGGCTCCGGCCTGGTCGCCGCCTGGCTGAAACGCGCGCAACTGACCAAGCCGGCGCAGTTGTTCGTCGATTACTGCAAGGCGGAGCTGGGCGAGAAGCGCGAGGCTGTGGCCTAGCAGGCCGTTGAAAAACGTAGGCGAGGCAGGCAAGACAAGGCCGATGGCGGCCCCGCAAAAACAGCCGAAAAAGTACTGGGCCCGCATTCGGGTTTACGTGTTGTAAATGAGCATTTTGAGGCTGTTTTTAACGCAGTATTGCCAACGCAGGTAGTTTTTCAACAGCCTGCTAGTCCGCCTACTCGAACACAGGCCGGAAAAAGCTGCGCTCGTAGCTGAGGATGCAACGCGTCTCTTCGGCGTAGCGGAAGGCCGCCTGACACTCGGCATCGGCGAGGGAGTCCTGCCGATAGCGTTCGTATTCGGCCAGGCTGGGGAAGCTGAACAGCGCCAGGGCCACGTCGTTGGCGCCCTCGGACGGCAGGAAGTAACCATGGTGCGTGCCGCCGAAACGCGCTACCAAGGGAATCCACAGTTTGGCGTAGTGCTCGAATTCCTTGAGCTTGTAGGGATCGACGATATAGCGCAGGTAACACGTGATCATGCTGTCCTTCCTTGCTGGCAGGTTCGATAAGCACGCGATCTAAACACGCTGCGGCGAACGGCGCACCTGCTCAAGCACGAGCGCGCTTCACGTAGCCCGGATGCAATCCGGGGACTCGGTATCGCCTGTGCCCCGGATTTCATCCGGGCTACGCATCACGCGCCGGTCACCAGTTGGCGCAGGCGCTCGCCATCGATGGCGCGGCAGATGCCTTCAGGCTTCTGCATCGGCGAGTCCTCGGCAGCCAACATGGCATTGAGCACCGCCTCATCGGTGGCCTGCACGGCGGCCAGGTAGAGCGCGTCGAAACACTCATCGTTGAGGTAGTCGAGGTTCAGCCGCGCTGGCGAGACCTGCGGCAAGGGCCGTGGGTTGGCCACACTGAAGGCGAGGAAGATATCGCCGGAGTTGTTGCCACCCGGCGTGCCGGCCAGGGCGATGCCGAGGCCGGCACGCTGCGCCAGGCGCTTCAGTTGGTGCGGCAGCAGCGGCGCGTCGGTGGCGAGGATGACGATGATCGAGCCGCGCTCACGCTCCAGCCCGGCAGGCAGTTCATCTTCCAGGCGCTCGCCCACCGGCACACCGCAGACCTTGAGCCAGGCGCGCTGGCCATGGTTGGCCTGCACCAGGGCGCCGAGGGTGTAGGTCTGGCCGTCGATCTCGACCAGGCGCGAAGCACTGCCGGTGCCGCCCTTGTAGCCGTAGCAGATCATGCCGTTGCCGCCGCCGACGTTGCCCTCGGCAATGGCGCCGCCCTTTGCCGCATCGAGCGCGGCCAGGGCATCGGCCTCGCTGACGTGCTGGCCGTTGATATCGTTGATCACCCCGTCATAGGTCTCGGCCACCACCGGCATGGCCCACAGGTGTTCGCGCTGCCAGGCGTCGGCGTACTGCTGGATCGTCCAGCGCGTGGCGGCGTGGTGGACGATGCCGACGCTGTGCGAGTTGGTGATGCACAGCGGGCCGACGAAGTAGCCGCCGTGTTCGATCCAGTGCGTGCCGGTCATCTCGCCATTGCCGTTGAGGGCATGGAAGCCCGCCCATACCGGTTGTGGCTGGCTATCACGGCCGCGCGGCAGGATGGCGGTGACGCCGGTCTGGATACGCCGGCCGTTGGCGGCCGCACCATCGAGGGTGCGGTAGCCGACCAGCACGCCGGGCACGTCGGTGATGGCGTTGTACGGGCCGGGGGTGCCGGGCAGCGGCAGGCCGAGTTCGCGGGCGCGAGGTTTAGCCATGGGAGTCATCCTGGGAAGTGGCGGGCTTGCGATTGCGCAGGTACAAGCCGAGGGCGGCGATCAGCAGCGAGGCAATCAGCAGCAGGGTGGCGATGGCGTTGATCTCGGGCTTGATGCCGCGGCGGATCATGCCGTAGATGAAGACCGGCAGCGTGGTGGAGTCGACCCCGGCGATGAAGTAGGTGATCACCAGATCGTCCATCGAGATGATGAACGCCAGCAGCGCACCGCCGATCACTCCGGGCAGGATCTGCGGCAGGGTCACGCGGCGGAAGGTCGTCCAGGGTGAGGCGCCGAGATCGGCCGAGGCTTCCTCCAGGCGCGTGTCCATGCCGGCCAGGCGCGCGCTGACGATGAGGAACACGTAGCTGATCAGGAAGGTGCAATGACCGATGATGATCGAGCCCTTGCCCAGCGGCATGCCGACACCGACGAAGAAGATCAGCAGGGCGATGCCGAGCACGATGTCGGGCATCAGCATCGGCATGAACAGCAGCACCCGGTAGAACTTCTGCAGGCGGAAACGATAGCGTGCCAGGGCCAGCGCGGTGAGCGTGCCGATTACCGTGGAGATCGCCGTGGTGGTCAGCGCCACCACCAGGCTGGTGCGCAACGCTGCCAGCAACTGGTCGGTGGATTCGACGTACAGCGCGTTCTCGCTGAGGTTGGTGGACAGGCCGAACAGCGAGCGATACCAGTCCAGGCTGAAGCCGTCCCAGATCATCATGTTGATCGGGTTGCTGTTGAACGAGTAGGCGACGATCAGGCCGATCGGCAGGTACAGGAAGACGAAGAAGGCCAGGCTGTAGCCGCCCAGCAGGCGGCGCCCGAGACGTGCGAGCAAGGTACTCATCGGCTGGCCTCCTGTGCGCTGTTGCGCCCTTGCGCCAGCACGTAGAGCACCAGGCACACCAGCACTGCAGCCATCAGCAGCATCGCCAGGGCGGCTCCGAACGGCCAGTTGCGCGCGGCGAGGAATTGCTGCTCGACCAGGCTGCCGATCATCAGTACACGCGCGCCGCCGAGCAGCGACGGCACGATGAAGTTACCCAGGCTGGGGATGAAGACGATGATCGAGCCAGCGGCGATGCCCGGCAGGGTCAGCGGGAAGATCACCTTCCAGAAGCTTTGCCAGCGGCTCGCGCCGAGGTCGGCCGAGGCTTCCAGCAAGCGCTTGTCGAGCTTCTCGACGCTGGCGTAGACGGGCATGAACATGAACGGGATGAAGATGTAGGTCATGCCGATCAGCACCGCGGTCTCGGTGTAGATCAGCTCCACCGGGTTGTAGAAACCCAGCGCCGCCAGCGCGGTGTTGATCACGCCGCTGGGACGCAGAATCAGCAGCCAGGCGTAGAGGCGCACGATCAGGCTGGTGAAGAACGGCAGGGTGATCAGGAACAGGCAGAAGTTGCGCATCCGCTCCGGCTGGCGGGCCACCCAGAAGGCTGCCGGGTAGCACAGCGCCAGGGTCGCCAGCACGGTCAGCGCGGCCAGCTTGAACGAGCGCAGGATGATTTCCAGGTAGACCGGATCGAATTCCTCGTTGACGCCATCGGCCCAGCCCAGCACGCGGCCGAAGTTGTCCGGATAGAAGCTCCACTCGACGCCACCGTAGAGCCCCGGCTCGAGCAGGCTGTACACCGCCATGATGCTCAGCGGGGCGAGAAAGAACACGCCGATGATCAACGTCACCGGGGTCAGCAGACCGACCAGGCGCAGTCGCTCGCGCATTAGCATCAGGCACCTCCGGGGATCAGGTGCGCGGCCTCCAGGCCGTACCAGAGCTGCACGTTGTCGCCGGTGCGCAGGCGTTGCGGCGCGGCGTCACGCAGCACCGCCTTGACCAGGCGGCCGTGGCTGGTGCGCAGCAGCAATTCGAAGTCCTTGCCGATGAACAGCAGCTGCTCGAGGCGCCCTTCCAGCGCGGCGAAGCCCTCGCCGGGGCACTGCAGGTGGAATTGCTCGGGGCGCAGCATGAGCTGGGCATACTGGCCGACGCACAGGTCGGGGTGGTGCGCCTGCAACAGGTCGCCCTGGCTGTCGAGCAGGTAGGCGATGCCGTCGTCGATCGAGCCGACGTGCACGTCGAACAGGTTGCTCTCGCCGATAAAACCGGCGACGAAGGCGTTGGCCGGGCGGTGGTAGATTTCTGCCGGGGCGCCGATCTGCTGGATATGGCCGCCATTGAGCACCACGATGCGGTCGCTCATGGTCAGCGCTTCTTCCTGGTCGTGGGTGACGAAGACGAAGGCGATGCCCAGTTCGTGCTGCAGGTTCTTCAGCTCGCGCTGCATGGCCTGGCGCAACTGGCGGTCGAGGGCCGACAGCGGCTCGTCGAGCAACAGCAGTGCCGGGCGGTCGACGATGGCGCGGGCCAGCGCCACACGTTGCTGCTGGCCACCGGAGAGTTGGCCGGGCTTGCGCCGCTCCATGCCGCCCAGGCCGACCATTTCCAGCGCCTCGCCGACGCGCTGGCGTTTCTCGGCCTTACCGACGCCGCGCACGTCCAGCGCATAGCCGACGTTGTCGCCGATGCTCATATGCGGGAACAACGCGTAGCTCTGGAACACCGTGTGCACCGGACGGCGGTGCGGCGGCACCAGATTCATCGGCTGGCCCTGGATCAGCAGCTCGCCGCCATCGAGTTGCTCGAAGCCGCTGATGGTGCGCAGCAGGGTGGTCTTGCCGCAGCCGGACGGCCCCAGCAGGGTGACGAATTCATTGCTGCCGACAGCCAGGTCGAGGCCATCGAGGGCACGCACCAGGTGACCTTCCGGCGCACGGTAGTGCTTCACCGCGCCCCGGATCTCGACCACCGGCGCGGTTTGGGTGAAAGCGGTCATGGAGGACTCCATCGATATTGGAGTAATCGCGGCTGAAGCCGCTCCTACAGGGCTTCAGCCGCGACCTGGCGGGCTCAGTTGGCGGTACGCACTCGCGTCCACACCCGGTCGTACTGCTTCAGGCCCTTGCCCAGATCCTGGAAGATCTGCAGCTTGGCCATGACATCGGCCGGCGGGTTGACCTGCGGGTTATCACGCAACTCGGCCGGCAGCAGTTTCAGCGCTTCCTTGTTCGGCGTGCCGTTCATCTGCTGCGCGGTGTTCAGCGCGGCAATCTCGGGCTGCAGGAAGAAGCTCATGAAGCGCTTGGCGTTGGCCTTGTTCGGCGCGCTCTTGAGGACGCACATGTCCTCCTGGTACATCGTCGCGCCTTCCTTGGGGATGACGTAGGCGAGGTTCTGCGGATCCTGCTTCACGTACATCATGGCGCCGACGAAATAGTGCGAGGCGGCGGCGTCGCCGGATTGCACCATCGGCACGCTGTCGTAGGTGAAGGCGGCGATCAGCGGCTTGCGCTCGATCAGCCAGTCGGCGGCCTGCTTGAGCTCAGCCGGGTCGGTGCTGTTGACCGACTTGCCATCCTTGATCAAGCCGACGCCGAGGGTCTCGCGCATGTCGTCGAGCATGATCACCTTCTTGCCGGCCTTGGCCTCGGCGAAGAAGTCATCCCAGCTCTCGATCGGCTTGGAGACCTTGTTCTTGTTGTAGAAGATGCCCACCGTGCCCCAGGCGTAGGGCATGCAGTATTCACCCTTGGGGTCGGATTTCGAGCGCAGGAAGGCGGGGTCGATATTGGCGAAGGCGGCATCCTGGTTGATGTCGGTCTTCTCCAGCAGGCCGAGGGCGGCCATGGTGTCGTGCATGTGCACCGAGGGGAAGACGATGTCGTAGCCTTTGGCACCGGCCTGCAGCTTGGCCAGCATCTCTTCGTTGCTGCCGTAGGTGTCGAGCGACACCTTGATGCCGGTCTCGGCGGTGAAGCGCGTCAGCACTTCGGGGTTGATGTAGTCGCCCCAGTTGTACAGGCGCAGTTCTTCGGCGGCCTGGGCGGCGCCGGTGACGAGGCCGCTGCCAAGCGCGACGCACAGGGCGAGATGACGCAGTATGGGCATGTTCCTGTTCTCCACTGTTGTGGCCGCGCAGGGCGCGACATTTGCTTGTTGCGGCAGGAAGCGCGAGCGTCGACGACGAGGTGGAAAGACTTCTGCTGGCTCTCTCACCCAAACAGCGGCCAATCGACAGCTCTTTGCGTTACGGCTGCAGAGTAGAATATATTTCTTCCAAAGATCAATACTCTGACATTTAAATGTCAGAACGTTTTGGCATGGCAGGGGAATCGGACATGCTCGATGGCAAGATGCAACACCTGGAAGGCAAGCTGACGCCGGCCGAGCGCACCCTGTGGGTCTACATCCAGGCCAACCTGGAAACCCTCGCCTTCGAGAACGGCGCCAGCCTGGCGGCCAAGAGCGGGGTCAGCCCCAATACGGTCAGCCGCTTTCTGCGCCGGCTCGGCTACAAGGGCCTGAAAAGCCTGAAGGACGAGTTGCGCGACGAAGTGCGCGTGCAATCGCTGCTCAACCCAGCGCTGATCGAGCGCGTCGAGCAACCGGAAGACCTGGTGGCCCACCTCAACGAGGAAGTCGAAGCCCTGCGCGCCTTCGCCGAACTGCTCGGCAGCCAGCACTGGCGCGATATCGTGGCGCGCGTCGGGGATGCCGAACGCGTGTTCGTCTGCGGCTTCCAGACCATTCGCGGGCTGGCCGAGGACTTCGCCAACCGCCTGGCCCTGGTGCGCTCGGGCGTGGAATTTCTCGATCTCTACAGCGGCGTGCTCGGCCAGTGGCTGGACAGCCACAACCAGCGCTGCTGCGTGATCCTGATCGACATCGCGCCTTACGCCGATGCCGGCATCGCCTTCGCCAACAACTGCCTGAAGCAGAACACCGACCTGGTGGTGTTCACCGACGAATACGGCATCGCCAAACATATCGACACGCCATACATCGTCACCATGAAGACCAAGACCGGCTTGATCCTGGAATCCACCGGCGGCCTGACCAGCGCCCTGAACGTGCTGCTGCACTGCGTGGCCAGCGCGCACAAGGATCAGCTCAAGGAACGCCTAGGCGCCTACCGGGAACGGGTGGAGAGCCTCAAGCTGTATCGCAGCTGATCACGCTGGCGCGCATCCCCGGCCGCCATCGACCGGGGGATGCCGCCCCTCAATACACCGCAATATGCGAGTCGGCCCTCGGCTCGGTGCCGCCGCAGAGTACGCCGGTCTGTGGGTCACGCACGATGATCTGGCCGCGCCCGTAGTCGGTGCGGTCGCAGGCCACTTCGATCTGATGCCCGCAACGGGCCAGGGCGAAGGTCAGGTCGCGCGGGGTTTCCTGCTCAATGCCGACCTTCTGCCCACCCAGCCACTGCCAGCGGGGGGCATCCAGCGCGGCCTGGGGGTTGAGGCCGAAGTCGACCATATTCATCACCATCTGCACATGGCCCTGTGGCTGCATGTAGCCACCCATCACACCGAACGGGCCGACCGCCACGCCGTCCTTGCTGAGAAAACCCGGGATGATGGTGTGGAAGGTCTTCTTGCCCGGTTGCAGGTAGTTGGAGTGGCTCGGGTCGAGGCTGAACTCGTACCCCCGGTTCTGCAGACCAATGCCGCTGTTCGGCAGCACTACGCCGGAGCCGAAGCCGTGATAGGCGCTCTGGATGAACGAGACCATGTTGCCTTCGCCATCGGCGGTGGCGACGTACACCGTGCCGCTGGCCTGGGGGTCGCCATGCAGCGGCTCGCGGGCACGCTCGCCGATCAGCGCACGGCGCTGGGCGCAGTAGCTGTCGGCGAGCAGTTGCTCGGCGGCCACGCGCATGTGCTCGGGGTCGGTGATGTAGTGCAGGCCGTCGGCATAGGCCAGCTTCATCGCCTCGATCTGGTGGTGCCAGGTCTGGCGGCTGTCGCGGTGGTCGAATTCGAAGCCTTCGAGAATCTTCAGGGTCATAAGGGCAATCAGGCCCTGGCCGGCCGGCGGAATTTCCCAGACGTCATAGCCGCGATAGTTGACCTTGATCGGCTCGACCCAGCGCGGCAGGTAGCCGGCCAGGTCGGCAGCCGAGAGTTTGCCGCCAGTGGTGGCGGCATGGTCGGCCAGGCGCTCGGCAATGGCGCCGCGGTAGAAGCTTTCGCACTGGGTGGCGGCCAGTTCGGCCAGGGTCTGCGCCTGCGCCGGGTTGCGGAACAGTTGCCCGGCAACCGGCGCCTGGCCGTCGATCAGGTAGGTGTCGAACCAGGCCTGCAGCTCGGGGAAGGCGTCGCGGCTGGCCTGGTATTCCTCGAAGGCGATGCGCCACTGGTGAGCGACCACCGGCGATACCGGGAAGCCGTCGTGCGCCAGCTCAATGGCCGGCTGCAGCAACTCGGGGAAAGGCAGCTTGCCGAAACGCCGCGACAGCTCGGCCCAGGCTGCAGGGCAACCGGGCACGGTGACCGGCAGCCAGCCGTGCACCGGCACACGCTCGTGGCCGGCAGCCTTGACCGCCTCGCTGGTGAGCGCCGCCGGCGCATGGCCGCTGGCGTCGAGGCCGTACAGTTTGTCCTTGATCCACACCAGGGCGAAGGCGTCACCGCCGATGGCGCAGCCGGTGGGCTCGACCACAGTCAGCGCGGCAGCGGTGGCGATGGCGGCATCCACCGCGTTACCGCCACGGCGCAGCATGGCGATGCCGGCTTCGGCGGCCAGCGGTTGCGAGGCAGCGACCATGCCCTTGCGGGCGAACACGCTCTGGCGCTGAGAGGCGTAGGGGTACTCGTGGGCAGAGAAATTGAGCATGACTGGAACTCGATCAGGAATTTGATGACAGGACTGAGCGGCAAGAGGCGCCGCTCGCCCTCACAGAACGCGGCTGAGAAATTCCCGCGTGCGTGGGTGATGGGGGTTGCCGAAGACCTGGGCCGGCGGGCCCTCTTCGATCAGTTCGCCCTGGTGCAGCACCACCACGCGGTCGGCCACCTCGCGGGCGAAGCCCATTTCGTGGGTGACCACCACCATGGTCATGCCCTCCTCGGCCAGCTCCTTCATCACCTGCAGCACCTCGCCCACGGTTTCCGGATCGAGAGCGCTGGTCGGTTCGTCGAAGAGCATGGCTTGCGGCTTCATCGCCAGCGCGCGGGCAATCGCCACACGCTGCTGCTGGCCACCGGAAAGCTGGCTGGGATAGTGATCGGCCTTGTCCGACAGGCGCACGCGGGCCAGCAGTTGCCGCGCCTGTTCCTCGGCCTCGCGACGACTCACACCGAGCACCTGGGTCGGTGCTTCGATGATGTTCTCCAACACGGTCATGTGCGGGAACAGGTTGAAGCGCTGGAACACCATGCCGATGTCGCGGCGCATGCGCGCGATGTTGCGCTCGGAATCGCGCACGCGCTTGCCGTCGGCACGCTCGATGTAGCCCATCGGCTTGCCGTTGACCCGGATGCTGCCGCCCTGGATGTCCTCCAGGTAGTTGAGGCAGCGGATGAAGGTGGTCTTGCCCGAGCCAGAGGCACCGATCAGCACCACCACCTCGCCACGACGTACGTTCAGCGACACGCCCTTGAGGATCTCCAGCTCGCCGAAGCGCTTGTGCACGTCGTGCGCCTGGATCACCAGACTCTCGTCCAATGCGCTCATCTCAACGCCCCCTCAGAAATTTCATGGCACCGAGACCGAACATCCGTCCACTCGCCGGCACATGGCCGTCGGTACGCCCGAAGCGCGTCTCCAGCCAGCGCTGGAAGAAGCCCCAGACCGTGGTCAGCAGCAGGAAGTAGATGGCCACCACCAGGTACAGCTCGAACACGCGGAAGGTCGCAGAGGTGATCATCTGCGTGCTGAGCAGCAGCTCCTGTACACCGATGACGCTGACCAGGGTGGTGTTCTTGAGCATCACGTTGAACTCGTTACCCAGCGGCGGCACGATCACGCGGAAGGCCTGCGGCAGGACGATGCGGCGCATCAGCCGTGGATAACTCATCCCCAGCGAACGCCCCGCCTCGTACTGGCCACGATCCACCGCGTTGATGCCGGAGCGGATGATCTCCGCCATGTAGGCACCCTCGTTGAGGCCCAGGGCGATGATCGCAGCCTGAATATTGCCCGGCAGGATGAACAGCCCCAGGTTCAGATCCTCGAAGCGGAAGATGCCGCCGGCCGCCAGCGCGGTGTAGAGGAAGACGATCTGCACCAGCAGGGGCGTGCCACGCATCAGCCAGATGTAGAAGCGCACCGGGTAGTTGAGCAGCGGATTGCTGGAGGCGCGCATCAGCGCCGCCAGCAACCCCAGGACGCATCCCAGCAGCATCGCCATCACTGCGATCACGCAGGTCAGCCAGAGGCCGTAGAGGTATACGTCGCTGGGCTGCAGCAGGTATTGCCAGAATATGTCCCAGTTGAAGTTCATCGTCGCGCCTCAGTCGAGCTTGTTGCCTTCGATGTGCCATTTGCCGAGCAGCGCCATGTAGCTGCCGTCGGCCTTCATGTCGGCCAGAGCCTGGCTGACCGCCGTGCTCAGTTCGGGATCGTCCTTGCGGATGCCGAAGCCGGTGAGAATCTTGTCGAACGCGGGTACGCCCACCTCGAACAGATCCGGCGCCATGCTCTGGTAGTAGCCGGCGGTTTCCATGGTGGTGCCGTAGGCATCGGCCTGACCGACACGCAGCGCCTGGAAGGCATCGGTGTCGGAGTTGAACACCACCAGGGTCATCGGCGCCTTGCCGGCCTTGCCCAGGACTTCGTTGTGCGCTTCGAGCAGGGTGCGGATGGTCGAGCCGTTGAGCACGGCGACGCGCTTGCCGGAAAGGTCGTCAAGGCTGTGGATGCCGGCCGGGTTGTCCTTGAGCACGGTGACCGCCTGGCTGGAGTACATGTAGTTGACGATGTCGATGACTTCGCGGCGTGCCGGCTTGTCGAACAGCTGGTCGACGATCATGTCGCAGTGTTGCGCCATCAGTGCCGGAATCAGGCCGGAGAAGGGCGTCACGCGCCATTCCACACGTTTGCCACCGAGGCGCTTGGCGATCTCGTCACCCAGCTCGACGGTGATGCCGACCGGCTTCTGCTTCTCGTCGAAGAAGCCCATGGGCGGCGAATCCATCGCACCGCAATACACGATCTTGTCCGCCGTTTTCAGGCGCTCGGGCACCGTGACCTCGGCCTGGGCCAGACCGGTCATCAGGGAGAAGGCCACCAGGGATGCTGCGAAGGTGCGTTTTGACATGTTCGACTCCGGTGTAATTGTTGGTATGGCAGTACGAAATGAAAGGGAGGTCGGGTCTCAGGCGCCCGACTTTTCCAGGAATTCGAGCAGATCGGGGACGGTGCCTTCGATGTGCTCGCAGACGATCCGCTCGGCGTGCCGGGCGTCGCCGGTTCTTACCGCGTCGAGGAGGGTCTGGTGTTCTTCACGGGCGCTCAGGGGCTTGTCGACATGCTTGAGCCAGAGGCGCATGTACGGCTCGATCATCGCGTAGAGGGCGCTGATCTGGCGCATCAGGCGTGGGCGCTCGCTGAGGCTGCAGAGGTATTCGTGGAAGATGCGGTGGCGCACCACCCACTCCGAACTGTCGTCACCGCACTCGTCCATTTCATCGAGCAGGCGCTCCAGGCGGGCCAGGTGGCGCTCGTTGATCTTCGGCGTGGCGACGCGGATCGCCAGGCCTTCCAGGGCACTGCGCATCTCGAAGACTTCGCGCATCTGGTCGAGGTTGAGGCCACTGACCACCGCGCCACGGTTGGGTCGCAGCGTTACCAATCCCTCCGCCGCCAAGCGCTTGAAGGCCCCGCGAATGGGCATGCGGCTCATCTCCAGCTCGCTGGCGATGTCTTCAGCGATCAGCCGGTCGCCGGTGCGGTAACGGCCCTGGCAGATGGCGTCGAGCAGGTGCAGATAAGCCTCGTCCTCGGCCGAGAGGGTGGGCTGGGCATTGAAGGTGGTCACGGCGAAAGGCATTGTGAGGATTCCTGAATTTTTGGATCCAAAAACACAATCATCCAAATGCAGGTGCCGTGCCGGAAATCACAACGTGCTGTTTTTAAAGGAAAACGTATCGCTGAGCGGAAGATGACGCCTGGATTCATGCACCAAAAGCGTTACCGAGCGCCCCAAGACGAGGCAGGAAACGCGGCCAAAGGCCCCACTTCAGGAACCTGTGCCGGGTGCTGCTGGCGAGCGGAAGTCGACGAAATTGGTGGTCAGGCCGGATCACTGGCGCCGAGCACTTCGATGAACCACTTGGGTTGCATGGCCTGGAAATCGGTGCGGCGATTGCTCGGCAGATAACTCGCGGAATCCAGCACGACGGCGACACCCGCCTCACGCCGGAACACCACCCAGTGCCAGAAGTCGCGGTCACCCTCGCGATGGAACTTGATGGGCAGCAGGGCCTGGTCGGGCAATGCCTCCCAGGACTGGAACGGGGTTTCCTGCGCGGCACAAACCACACCTTCGCTGGCCAGCAAACGGCGCACGTAGCGGGTATCCGACCACAACGCCTCGTCCTCGGCATGGATGCCCATGGCATTGGCGATGGCCTTCATCTGCGCGTAGGTCTTGCCGAGAACGTTGGCTGCGCTGGCAATACCGCAGCCGGAGACTTCTTCCTGGATCACGGGCTCATGCATGGTCGTTTCCTTGATCAAGTGCATTCAGTGGATTTCGATGGGCGTGCCGTTGGCGACCCGCAGCCAGATGTCGCGCATCTCGTCGTTGCTCACGGCGATGCAGCCATCGGTCCAGTCCCACAGGTGATGCAGCGGCCCGAGCCAACCCCAGCCATTGGGCAGGCCGTGGATCATGATGTTGCCACCGGGGCTCTCGCCACGCGCGGCAGCGGCGGCCTGATCCTGCGCGTTCGGGTAGGAGATGTGCAGACTGAGGTAGGCCATGGATTTGGCATTGCGCCAGTCGATCAGGTAGCGCCCCTCGGGTGTGCGCTGGTCGCCTTCACGCTGTTTATGCCCCTCGTCGCCCGCCGCACCGAGGACGATGCGGTACTCGCTCAGCATCGTACCTTCTCGCCAGAGCTGCATGCGCCGCTGCGCCTTGTCGACGGTGATCAGATCGGCCTGTGCGACGGGTTCCGTCAACGGTGCCGGGCCGCCAGCCAGGCGTCCCATGACCTTGGTGTAGCCCACCAGCAGCACGAGCAGGCACAGGCTCGCCAGCAACCAACGCTTGACTCCCTTCATTGCTTCTTCTCCCTTGGGCCAGACGACAGGCGCGCCGCGCACCTTAGCAGATCGCCCGCTTATCCGAGCGTGAAGCATTTGCAGAAATCAGCAATCAGGCACAGAGGAACAAGGTTGGCAGCTACGCGGGCTTGCCCGGCATCAGACCGGTGCCTGCTGCATCCAGCTCGCCAGGCGCGCCAGCAAGGCATCGCAGCGCTCGAGTTGTTCGAGACTGACGAACTCGTCCGGCTTGTGCCCCTGCTCCATGCTGCCGGGGCCGCAGACCACGGTGGCCACGCCGGCCGCGTCGAACAGGCCGCCTTCGGTGCCGAAGGCAACGGTGGTGAAATCCTCGCGCTCGGCGATCAGCGCCAGCAGCCGCGCCGCCTCGCTGGCGGCGTCGGTGAGCAGGCCGGGATAGCTGGACAGCTCGCTGAAACGGATGTCGCTGGTCGCGCTCACCGCACGCATGCGCGGCAGCAGCTCGCGCTCGGCGTAGTCGCGCAGCTCGGCGGCGACCTGCTGCGGATCGTCGGCCGGCAGCGCGCGCATCTCGAAGTCGAAGCGGCATTCGGCGGGCACGATATTCAAGGCTCGACCGCCCTGGATAACGCCGGTCTGCACCGTGGAGTAGGGCGGGTCGAAGCGACCGTCATGGCGCTCGGACGCGGCCAGACGTTCACCGATCTCGCCGAGGCGGCCGATCAGTTTGGCCGCGTACTCGATGGCATTGACCCCCTGCGGCGCATAGGCCGAATGGCAGGCGGCGCCATGTACTTCACAGCGCATCGCCAGCTTGCCCTTGTGGCCAAGCACCGGGCGCATCTCGGTGGGTTCGCCGATCAGGCAGATGGCCGGGCGCTCGGGACTGGCGCGCAGGCGCTCGACCAGGCTGCGCACGCCGAGGCAACCGACCTCCTCGTCATAGGAAATGGCGATGTGCAGCGGCAGGCGCAGAGGCGCCTCGAGAAAGCGCGGCAACGCCGCCAGCACGCAGGCGATGAAGCCCTTCATGTCCGCCGTGCCGCGCCCATACAGGCGGCCGTCGCGTTCGCTGAGCTGGAACGGCGGCACGCTCCAGCTCTGGCCGTCGACTGGCACCACGTCGCTGTGTCCGGACAGCATCACCCCGCCCGCCCCGGCCGGGCCGATGCGCGCATAGAGGTTGGCCTTGCTGCGTTCGGCGTTGAACAGCAGCTCGCTGTCGATGCCGAGCCCGGCCAGGTAGGCACGCACGTAATCGATCAGCGCCAGGTTGGATTCGCGGCTGGTGGTGTCGAAGGCGATCAGGTCGGCGAGCAGGTCGCGGCTGGTGGACATGGGTGGTTACCGGTGAAAGGTTGATCGATGACACCGTGGGAGGCGCTTTAGCGGCGACAGTTCAAGATCGCGGCTGCGACTGCATGGATGCAGTACGTAGGGTGGATGACGCTTTATCCATCCACCATTACGGCGCACACGGTGGACGAAAAGAGCGCCGTCCACCCTACTCGTCACCCGGCACGCCGTAACTCGGCGCGGCGGTGGGGTCGAGGGCGCGGGTGATGTAATCGTGCAGTTGCGGCTCGTAGGCGCGCCAGAGCTTGTCCAGCTCGCCGATAGGATCTTGCTCGGCCCAGTCGACACGCAGGTCGACCACCGGCCAGACCAGATCGCCGACCACCGACAGCGCCGCCGAATGCACCGGCCCGGCCTCGCCACCAGTGGCCATCGCCGCGTGCATGGCCGCCAGCAGGCGATCCGGCAGGCCGCCGTCGGCCTGTTCGAAGGCCTCGACCATGGCGTCGATCACCGCCGTGGAAGCCAGCAGGTTGCCGGCCGCCACGCATTGCTCGCCGGCGCGCGCATGGTGCACACCGAGGGCTTCGCTGCCGGAAAAGTGCGCGCTGGCGCCGTGGCTGTCGATCACCGTCACCTGCCGATATTGGCCGTAGCCGTTGCGCGCCAGGGCCTGCTCCAGTGCGCTGGCCGGCGCCTCGCCAGCCTCCAGGCGGTCGAGAATCTGCGGCCCCAGCGCCGGCAGGGTGATGTTCTGCGTCGACACCGCACCAACCCCGGCGCGCAGCCAGGGGCAGCGGGCGCCGACGGCGATGCTGGAGGAGCTGATGGCGATACCGAGGTGCCCGGTTTCCGGGCAGCGGCCGACGATGGAAAAGGTCATGCCTGGCCTCCGGCACTCGGCCAGTCATCGGGAATCACGGCAATCACGTCGATCTCCATCAGCCATTGCGGCTGGCCGAGGGCCGAAACCACCAGCCCGGTGGAGATCGGGAACACGCCCTTGAGCCATTTGCCGACCTCCTTGTACACCGGCTCGCGGTAGCGCGGGTCGATGATGTAGGTGGTGGTTTTGACGATGTGCGAGAGGTCGCTGCCGGCTTCTTCCAGCAGTTGCTTGAGGTTCTTCATCGCCTGCTCGGTCTGCGCCTGCGGGTCGCCGAGGCCGACCAGGTTACCGTCGAAATCGGTGCCGACCTGGCCGCGCACGTATACGGTGTTGCCGGCGCGCACGGCCTGGCACAGGTCGTTGTCCAGGGACTGGTTGGGGTAGGTGTCCTTGGTATTGAACATGCGGATGCGGGTATGAGTAGGCATCAGCGAACTCCGGTGAGGCTGACTTTGCCAGCGCTGGATTCGAGGGCCGCGGCGTCACGCTGGGTAGCGTCGCGGTAGGCGGTGTACTTGCGCTGGGTAGCGATGTGGTCGGCGATATGGCGGGCGTCGTGCCACACGCCCCAGATGAAGGTGGAGCCACGGCGCGACAGCCAGGGCAGGCCGACGAAGTACACACCCGGCTCGCTGGAGACGCCGCGCTGGTGTTTGGGCTTGCCGTTGGCGTCGAAGGCATCGACCTGCAACCAGCTGAAGTCCGTGGCGTAGCCGGTGGCCCAGATGATCGAAGTAACGCCGGCAGCAGCCAGGTCGAGGCTTTGCAACGGCTCGCGGACGCACGCCGGCTCGGGGAAACGGCGACGCGCCTCGGGCTCTTGCGGCAGGTCGAGGCCATTGCGTTCGACATAGGCATCGGCGGCATCGAGCAGCGACAGGTAGTTCTCGTCGCCGCGCGCCAGGTTTTCCGCCAGATCATCGGCGAACTGCGCCACGCCCGCCTCGAAGGCGCGGGTCAGACCAACCAGGGTGATGCCCTGCGCGGCCAGCTCACGAAAATCGATGGTGCGCCCGCCATGGGCGCCGCTGACGGCGATGGTCACGTGCTCCTTGCCCGGCTGCACGGTTTCCAGATCCCACAGGCCGAGCACGCCGAGCCACCAGACGAAATCGCGACCGCGATAGCTGCGCGGCGGCCGGTCGTGAGCGCCGACCGAGAGGTACACCTGGCGCCCGGCGCGGTTCAGCTCGTCGGCGATCTGCACGCCGGAAGAACCGGCGCCGACCACCAGCACCGCGCCTTCGGGCAGTTGCTGCGGATTGCGGTAATGCGCCGAGTGGATCTGCAGCAGGCTGTCGTCCTGCGGGGCGATGGCCGGAATCACCGGGCGCTGGAACGGGCCGGTGGCGGCGACCACACGATTGGCGTGAATAGTGCCCTCGGAAGTTTCCACGATAAAGCCGGCGCGGCCAGGCGCGCGTACCACCTGCTTGACCTCGACGCCGGTGCGGATCGGCGCGTCGATCATCTGCGCGTAAGCCTCGAAGTAGTCGGCCACCTGATCCTTGTGGGCAAAGTCGTCCGGGCCGAGATCGGGAAACTCCATGCCGGGGAAGCGGTCGTGCCAGACCGGCCCATTGGTCACCAGCGAATCCCAGCGCACCGTGCGCCAGGCCTCGGCGATGCGGCTCTTCTCCAGCACCAGATGCGGCACGCCGAGCTTGCCCAGGTGCTCGCTCATGGCCACGCCGGCCTGGCCAGCGCCGACCACCAGGGTGTCGATCGTCAAGGTTGCGGGTACCCGACCTGCGGGTTGGGGAAAGGCGGATTGCTTCAGCTCGGTCATGGTTGCCTGCTCTGATTCTGCTCGTGACTGAATCCGCCGGGGCGGCTCGTTGCGGGCATTCTGTTCAGAGCGGGGGATTAGCGAAATTATGTTTTTTGTAGTTGCTGGCAAGGGAAAAACTGCCCGCAAGCCGTGACGGTGCAGGCACCCGCCGCCACGCACGAAGATCGTGCAAGGGAGCGAGCCGTAAAGCGCTATATACAAAATTACACAACGAGGTAGGATTGCCGCACCTGGCCTGCCTCAGGCCGTGTGATTGCCCAGGAACAATAAGGAATCTCCATGCTCAAGCCTCTCCAGCACGGTTTGCTCGCCCTCGGCCTGATCTTCGCCAGCGGCGCCATCGCCGATGAAGTGAAGGTCGCGGTCGCCGCCAACTTCACCGCACCGATGCAGGCCATCGCCCCGGCCTTCGAGAAAGCCACCGGGCACAAGCTGGTGGCCTCCTTCGGCGCCACCGGGCAGTTCTATGCGCAGATCCAGAACGGCGCGCCGTTCGATGTATTCCTCAGCGCCGACGACACGACGCCGGCCAAGCTGGAGCAAGAAGGCGACAGCGTGCCAGGCTCGCGCTTTACCTACGCCATCGGCAGCCTGGTGCTGTGGTCGGCTGACTCCAGCTACCTCGACGGCAGCGACGCGGCGTTGAAGGCCGGGCAGTTCAAGCACCTGTCCATCGCCAACCCAAAGGCCGCGCCCTATGGCCTGGCGGCGACCCAGGTGCTGGCCAAGCTGGGGCTGAGCGAGGCGGTCAAGGGCAAGCTGGTGGAGGGCCAGAACATCACCCAGGCGCACCAGTTCGTTTCCACCGGCAACGCCGAACTGGGCTTCGTCGCCCTGTCGCAGGTGTACCAGGACGGCAAGCTCAGCAGCGGTTCGGCCTGGATCGTGCCGGAGGCAATGTACGACCCGATCAGGCAGGATGCGCTGATCCTCAAGCCGGGCGCGAACAACCCGGCCGCAGCGGCGCTGGTCGAGTACCTGAAAGGCCCGGAAGCGGCCAAGGTGATCGAGTCGTTCGGCTATAAACTGCCGTAGCCATCAGCCTGAGAACGTCCCGGATTGCATCCGGGCTACGCTTGCTACCGGAACCCGCCCATGCCGCTGTCGAAGAATGATCTCGACGCCATCCTCCTGACCCTGGAGCTGGCCTCACTGACCACCGTGCTGTTGCTGATCATCGGCACGCCCATCGCGCTGTGGCTGGCGCGTACCGATTCCTGGCTCAAGCGCCCGGTCGGCGCGCTGGTGGCGCTGCCGCTGGTGCTGCCGCCGACGGTGATCGGTTTCTACCTGCTAGTGAGCATGGGGCCCAATGGTTTCTTCGGTCAGCTGACTCAGAGCCTCGGTCTCGGCACCTTCACCTTCACGTTTACCGGCCTGGTGATCGGTTCGATCTTCTATTCGCTGCCCTTCGTCGTGCAGCCACTGCAGAACGCTTTCGAGGCCATCGGCCGTGGCCCGCTGGAGGCTGCCGCGACCTTGCGCGCCAACCCCTGGGACAGTTTCTTCAGCGTGGTGCTGCCACTGGCCCGCCCGGGCTTCATCACCGCCGCCATTCTCAGCTTCGCCCATACCGTCGGTGAGTTCGGCGTGGTGCTGATGATCGGTGGCAATATCCCCGGCAAGACGCAGGTGGTGTCGGTGCAGATCTACAACCACGTGGAAACCATGAACTACGCCCAGGCGCATTGGCTGGCTGGCGGTATGGTGGCGTTCTCCTTCCTAGTCCTGCTCGCGCTGTACAGCGGCCGTAACGGCAAGGTGAGGGCCTGGTGATGTTCGGATTCGGTAAACCTTCGATCCCTGCAGTGGTGGATGACAGCCGTATTCGCGCGCGCTTTCTGGTGCAGCATGCGGGCTTTCGCCTGGATGTCGACCTCGACCTGCCCGGGCGCGGCGTCAGCGCGTTGTTCGGTCATTCCGGCTCGGGCAAGACCAGTTGCCTGCGCTGCTTCGCCGGGCTGGATCGCCCGCAGCAGGGCTATCTGCAAGTGGCCGGCGAACGCTGGCAGGACAGTGCGCAAGGCTTCTTCCTGCCGGCGCACCAGCGCGCCATCGGCTACGTGTTCCAGGACGCCAACCTGTTCCCGCACCTGAGCGTGCGCGGCAATCTGGAGTACGGGCAGAAACGCATCCCCGCCGCGCAGCGCAAGGTGGCGCTGGATCAGGCGCTGGAGTTGCTGGGCATCGGCCACCTGCTCGAGCGAATGCCTTCGGCCTTATCCGGCGGCGAACGCCAGCGCGTCGGCATCGCTCGCGCGCTGGTCACCAGCCCGCGCCTGCTGCTGATGGACGAGCCACTGGCCTCGCTCGATCTCAAGCGCAAGCAGGAGGTGCTGCCCTATCTGCAGCGGCTGCACCAGGAGCTTGATATCCCCGTGCTCTACGTCAGCCATGCGCCGGATGAAGTGGCGCGCCTGGCCGATCACCTGGTGCTGCTCGACGAAGGCCAGGTGCGCGCCAGCGGCCCGCTCAAGGAATTGTTGCTTCGCGCCGACCTGCCCTTCGCCAGCGAAGAAGATGCCGAGGCGGTGATCGACGGCCAGGTCGACGCCTACGATGCACAGTACGGCCTGCTGGCCCTGCGCATTCCGGGCAGTGACGCACGCCTGCGCATACCCCATGCAGCGCTGCCGGCATGGCACCGGGTACGGGTGAAGATCAAGGCGCGCGATGTCAGCCTCAGCCTGCAACGTGCTGAAGGCAGCAGCCTGCTCAACCTGTTGCCAGTCACCGTGGACAGCTGGCAGATGATCGGCGCCCAGGCCCTGCTGACCCTGCGCCTGGGCGAGCAGCACCTGCTGGCACGGATCACCCGCTACTCCTTCGATCAGTTGGGCATCCATGCTGGCCAGGCGATCTGGGCGCAGATCAAATCGGTATCGCTGCTGGCTCCTTGAGCCTGTGCAACGAAGCCCCGTAGGGCGTACTCGCGCAGCAGTACGCCGCACATCAGGCGGCACAAGGTCAAACCGGCGGACTGTTCGCTGACGCTACGAGCGGCCGGCGCCCCAGCTCGCCCTACGGCGTGGTTCACCAGTCGGAAAGGCCCGGAAGCTCCAGATGCTCGGGGCCAATCTCGCTGTTGCCGGCCAGCAGCAGGGCGAAGTGGATGACGTTCTCCAGCTCACGGGTATTGCCCGGCCAGCGGTGCGCCTCCAGCACTGCCTGCGCCGCCGGGTTGATGCCGGCGATGCTCAATCCCAGGCGCTGGGCATGGATACCCAGAAAGTACTCAGCCAACGGCAGGATGTCGCCGACCCGCTCACGCAATGCCGGAAAACGCAGCTGGCCGTCGCACAGGTAGGCGTACAGACGCTCATCGAAAGTGCCGGCTGCCACCGCACGGGCCAGGTCGATGCTGCTCGCCGCCACCAGGCGCACGTCTACCGGCAACGCCTGGCTGGCACCGACGCGATACACCTCGCGGGTTTCCAGCGCGGCCAGCAGTTTGCTCTGCAATGGGCGTGAAAGATCGGCAATCTCGTCGAGGTAGAGCGTGCCGCCATTGGCCGAACCGAACCAGCCGGCACGGCTGCTGGCGGCCCCGACATGGGCACCGCCGACATGCCCGAACAGCTCGGCCTCGCCCCATTGCGGGCTGATCGCCGCACAGCTCACCGCCACGAACAGGCCGGCGCGCTCGCTCTGGCGATGGATGTAGCGCGCCAACAACTCCTTGCCGGTCCCGGTCTCGCCAAGAATCAGCAACGGCTGGTCATTGCCTGCCAGCGCCTCGGCGTGCTCGCGCAGTTGACGTGAACGGGCGTCGACGAAGACCAGCGCCTTGGCCCGAATGCTCAGCGGGCTCTTGTCCGAATCGGCAAAGGTCAAGGGCGGGAAGTCAGGTGGAAAACTCATGACGTGCAGCTCCTGAGCCACACCTCGCCGGCGCAGCCTGTACGCGAATAAAAAACACCTGGAGCAACTGCTCCGCTTTGGCCCGAAGGGTGGCGCCATGGCTGGCAGGCGATAAAAAAGAGCAGGCGGCTGCCTGGCCCGACCCTGCTCCGGAAAGGTAACGCCGTGATGACTCGCTCAGGCGCGCAGCCGCGCCTGCTGCTCGATGCGGCTCTGCAGGCGGTAGAGATAACCGAAGCCCTGCTCCCAGTAACGGTGCCCGGACTTCACGTTGATATGCCCGGCACCGGTCAGAATCGCCGCCTCGCTACCCCAGGCGCGCGCCAGCTCCAGGGCGCGCAGGGCGCTGGCTGCGGCGTCATTGTCGGAGCCCACCAGCAAGCTGGGAAAGGGCAGCAGATCACGCGGCATCGGCGCGAAATTGCGCAGCGCTTCGGGGCAACCCGGCCGCTCGACATCGGCTGGCGCCACCAGCAGGGCACCGCGCACACGGCGCAACAGCTCGACCGGCGCCTGCGCGGCCCAATGCGCCACCGTCACGCAGCCCAGGCTATGGGCGATGAGAATGAGCGGACGCGGATCGGCAGCAATCGCCTGGTTCAACGCGGCGCCCCAGTCGCCACGTTGCGGGTTGAGCCAGTCCTGCTGCTCGACCCGCGCACTGTTGGGCAGGCTGCGCTGCCAGTGGCTTTGCCAATGCTCATCGGGTGAGCCCTGCCAACCCGGCAGGATCAGATAACGGATTGCTTCGCTGGCCATGACGGCGCCTCCTTGAATCGAATGGCGTCAGTCTAGGCGGCGTAAAACAATGACAAAAAGAATAAGAAATTCTTTGCTTATTCCATAAACCCAATCAAATCCCGCAGCATTTTATATTTCTAAAATGCATATAAATGTTCTTAAACAGTATTTTTAAGAATATTTCAGCCTCTCTACTATCCGCTCCACGCCAACGTCGGCACCCACCACACGCCGCCGTGGCGACCCATTCACAAGGAGCCTGGAAATGACCGCCACTCTGAGAAACCTGGAAGGTCAGGATGAAGCCGTCATCCTCCGCGAGATCCAGACCGCCCTGCATGGACTGAAATTCGGTTCGGTGGAAATCACCGTACATAACGGCCAAGTCGTGCAGATCGAGCGCAAGGAAAAGATCCGCCTGCAACAGCCGAACACCAAGAACAGCTGACAGAACACCGCCTCCCATGATGCAGCCCGACTGGACCACCAGAGGGCTAGAACCTACGCCAACACAAGAATCTATCCCGTTTAGGAGCTGCACCATGTCCATTCGCCGTTTTGCCCTGGCCGCGCTGGCCAGCACCCTGATCGCCGGCCCGGCCATCGCCGAGCCGCTGCTCAACGTATCCTACGACCCGACCCGCGAGCTGTACGTCGAGTACAACGCCGCCTTCAACAAATTCTGGCAAGCGCAGGGCAACCCGGCCGTCGCCATTCAGCAGTCCCACGGGGGCTCGGGCAAGCAGGCTCGTGCAGTGATCGATGGCCTACGGGCCGACGTGGTGACCCTGGCGCTGTCCGGCGACATCGACGCGATCAACCTCAACCAGCAGCTGATCGACCCGAACTGGCAGGCGCGCCTGCCGGACAACAGCACACCGTACACCTCGACCATCGTGTTCCTGGTGCGCAAGGGCAACCCGAAAGGCATCAAGGACTGGGATGACCTGGTCAAAGACGGCGTGGAAGTCATCACCCCGAACCCGAAAACCTCCGGCGGCGCCCGCTGGAACTTCCTCGCCGCCTGGGCCTATGCCCGCGAGAAGTTCGGCAGCGAAGACAAGGCTCTGGAGTTCGTCACCGAGCTGTACCGCCATGCCCCGGTGCTGGATACCGGCGCCCGTGGCTCGACCATCAGCTTCGTCCAGCGTGGCCTGGGTGACGTACTGTTGGCCTGGGAAAACGAGGCCTACCTGTCGCTGGCCGAAGAAGGCGGCGACCAACTGGAAATCGTCACCCCATCGCTGTCGATCCTCGCCGAGCCGCCGGTGGCGGTGGTCGATGCCAACGTCGACCGCAAGGGCACCCGCAAAGTGGCCGAAGCCTACCTGGAGCACCTGTACAGCGAAGAAGGCCAGCGCATCGCCGCGAAGAACTTCTACCGCCCACGCAACGAGAAAGTCGCCGCCGAGTTCAAGGGTCAGTTCCAGGATCTCAAGCTGGTGACCATCGACAAGGACTTCGGCGGCTGGAAACAGGCGCAGCCCAAGTATTTCGACGATGGCGGCGTGTTCGACCAGATCTTCACCAAGATCAACCAGTAACCCGGCTCGACCGCTCGATGCCCTGCAACCTCCGGGTTGTGGGGCGTCGTGACTCTGGACCTGTACAAAAGGACACCCCATGTCTCGTCGAACTTCCCCGGTCATACCCGGCTTCGGGCTGACCCTGGGCTACACCATCACCTACCTGGCGTTGATCGTCCTGATTCCGCTGGGGGCGATGTTCCTCTTCTCGCTGCAGCTGACCGGCGAACAGTGGTGGGCGCTGCTGAACAATCGCCAACTGCAGTTCTCGCTGAAACTCTCGTTCGGCACCGCACTGGCCGCCGCCCTGCTCAATGGCATTCTCGGCACCATCATCGCCTGGGTGCTGGTGCGCTACACCTTCCCTGGCCGGCGCATCATCGATGCCATGGTCGACATGCCGTTCGCCCTGCCCACGGCCGTGGCCGGCATCGCGCTCACCGCGCTGTACGCACCCAGCGGCCTGATCGGCTCGCTGTTCCCCTTCAAGATCGCCTACACGCCGCTGGGCATCACCCTGGCGCTGGTGTTCGTCACACTGCCGTTCGTGGTGCGTACCTTGCAGCCGGTACTGGCCGACATTCCCAAGGAAGTCGAGGAAGCCGCCGCCTGCCTGGGCGCCAAGCCGCTGCAGGTGTTTCGCCATATCCTGCTGCCGAGCCTGCTGCCGGCCTGGTTGACCGGTTTCGCCCTGGCCTTCGCCCGTGGCGTCGGTGAGTACGGCTCGGTGGTGTTCATCGCCGGCAACATCCCGCTGAAGACCGAGATTCTGCCGCTGCTGATCGTCTCCAAGCTGGATCAATACGACTATCCGGGCGCCACCGCCATCGGCGTGATCATGCTGGTGGTGTCGTTCATCCTGCTGCTGCTGATCAACATCCTGCAGCGCCGCATCCAGCCGCAACTCTGAGGAGCCCGTCATGAGCCTTGCAACCCTTGGCCAGAGCGCGGCTGCGCGCCCGGCCAGCCGCTCCGTCGGCGCCATCATCCTGATCGTCATCGCCTGGGCAGTATTTGCCGCGATTCTCGTGTTGCCGCTGTACATGGTGGTGACCCAGGGCCTGAGCCGTGGCCTGGAGGTGTTCTGGCAAGCGATCAGCGAGCCGGACGCCATCTCGGCGCTGAAGCTGACCCTGCTGGCCACCGCCATTTCGGTGCCACTGAACCTGGTGTTCGGCGTCGCCGCAGCCTGGGCGGTGACCAAGTTCGAGTTTCGCGGCAAGAGCATCCTGATCACCCTGATCGACATGCCGTTCTCAGTGTCGCCGGTGGTCGCCGGCCTGATCTACGTGCTGCTGTTCGGCTCGCAGAGCGTTCTCGCGCCGTACCTGGACTCGCAGAACCTGCAGATCGTCTACGCCGTGCCGGGCATCGTCCTGGCGACCATCTTCGTCACCTTCCCCTTCGTCGCGCGCGAGCTGATCCCGCTGATGGAGGAACAGGGCACCACCGAGGAAGAGGCCGCGCGCCTGCTCGGTGCCAACGGTTGGCAGATGTTCTGGCATGTCACGCTGCCTAACGTAAAATGGGCGCTGATCTACGGCGTGGTGCTGTGCACCGCCCGTGCGATGGGCGAATTCGGCGCAGTTTCGGTGGTTTCCGGGCATATCCGCGGTTACACCAACACCCTGCCGCTGCACATCGAGATTCTCTACAACGAGTACAACATCGTCGCTGCCTTCAGCGTGGCGATCCTGCTGCTCGTCATGGCCCTGGTGGTGCTGCTGCTTCGCCAATGGAGCGAAGCGCGTCTGAGCCGCCAGCTACAAGCCAACCGAGAAGACTGACAGCCGTAGCGCCGCCTGAAAGCGGCCCGGCCCACGGAACCACCAGGAATAAGCCATGAGTATCGAAGTCACAGGCGTCAACAAGCAGTTCGGCCAGTTCAAGGCGCTGAACGAGATCAACCTGAGCATCCAGAGCGGCGAGCTGGTCGCCCTGCTCGGCCCGTCCGGCTGCGGCAAGACCACCCTGCTGCGCATCATCGCCGGCCTGGAAACCCCGGACAGCGGCAGCATCGGCTTCCACGGCGAGGACGTGTCCGAGCACGACGTGCGTGATCGCAACGTCGGCTTCGTGTTCCAGCACTACGCGCTGTTCCGCCACATGACCGTGTTCGACAACGTCGCCTTCGGCCTGCGCATGAAGCCCAAGCGCGAGCGCCCGAGCGAGGCGACGATCGCCGAGAAGGTGCACGAGCTGCTCAACCTGGTGCAGCTCGACTGGCTCGGTGACCGCTACCCGGAGCAACTGTCAGGTGGCCAGCGCCAGCGTATCGCCCTGGCCCGCGCCCTGGCGGTGGAGCCGAAAGTGCTGCTGCTCGACGAACCCTTCGGCGCGCTGGATGCCAAGGTGCGCAAGGAGCTACGCCGCTGGCTGGCGCGCCTGCACGAGGAAGTGCACCTGACCAGCGTGTTCGTCACCCACGACCAGGAAGAAGCCATGGAAGTGGCCGACCGCATCGTGGTGATGAACAAGGGCGTGATCGAGCAGATCGGTACCCCGGCCGAGGTGTACGAAAACCCGGCCAGCGACTTCGTCTACCACTTCCTCGGTGACGCCAACCGCCTCTACGTCGGCAACGACCACCATGTGCTGTTCCGCCCGCACGAGGTCGACCTGTCCAGCGAACCGAGCCCGGAGCACAAGGCCGGTGAAGTGCGCGACATCCGCCTGCTCGGCGCGATCACCCGCATCACGCTGAAAGTCGAAGGCCAGGACGAACTGATCGAGGCCGAGGTGGCCAAGGATCATGTCAGCCTGGACAACCTCGCCCGTGGCACCACCCTGTACTTCAAGCCCAAGGGCGGCAAGCCGGTCAGCGCCTCGGCCTGAAGCCACACCTGTAGGAGTCGCGCCCCGCGACGAAAAGCTTCGCCCCGGGGCGGGGCTCCTACGAGGCAATACATTGGCCACCTGAGTACGAAAGCCGTACATAGTGGACGTAGGGCGGGTGTAACCCGCCACCCAAGACGGCGGGTTTCACCCGCCCTACCTGAGAGTCCGGCGAGAAATTCGACACGGCCCTAGCACGCCGGATCGCCGCCCCCCTACGAAGCTACAAAGCCGCGATCGCCATGATCGCCCTGCGTCCCTGCGGTGAAACCTGCAACGCACGCGAACCCTGGCTGCGCCGCAGCCAGCCCTCGCCTTCGCACAGATTCAACAACGCCGCGCCCAGCGCACCGCCCAGATGCGGCTTGCGCTCGCTCCAGTCCGGGCAGGCACACAACCGCTGGCGGCGCTGACGACCGACCTGCTGCAGATCGATACCCAACGCCTGCAACCCCTGCTCGCCGCCGGCGGTCAACTTCAGCGCTCCGCCATCCTCGCTCAACCAGTCAGCCGCACACATCCGTGCAAACACGCCGACCGCCAGTTCACCGGCCAGATGGTCGTAGCAGGTGCGCGCCTCACGCATGGCCAGCGGCGTCCCGCGCGAGACTGGCACCGCACGCGCTTGCCGTGGCTGTGCAGCCAGTGCAGCGCTGGCCAGGGCCTCCACCAGTTGCCCGACCTCCGGTCCGGCCAGGCGGTAATAGCGATTGCGCCCATGCCGCTGCTGCGCCAGCAGGCCGCCCTCGACCAGCTTGGCCAGGTGCGCGCTGGTCGAGGAGGGGGACAACCCCGCCAGCAAGGCCAGCTCTCCGGCCGGCCGCGCACTGCCG
This sequence comes from Pseudomonas sp. FG29, assembly GCF_057809355.1. NCBI lineage: Bacteria > Pseudomonadati > Pseudomonadota > Gammaproteobacteria > Pseudomonadales > Pseudomonadaceae > Pseudomonas > Pseudomonas sp. FG29. The sequence goes on from NZ_JBMDJU010000010.1 coordinate 52,315, forward strand.
TCCATCAGCGCCCAAACCATGGCCGCGCGCCCCGCGTCGGCGAGCAACGCAGCAATCGAACTGAAACCCGGTGCGTATTCCATCGTTCACCTCATGACGAAACATGGCGTGCAGCAAATATGGATACTGGCAGGCAACTTCAGCCAGAACCAGCCAGGGAGAATGCCGATGCTCACCGTGATACTCGAAGTCGAGGCCAAGCCTGGCCAGCAGCAGGGAACGATGCGATGACTGAATACCTGCCGTTGATTCTCGTCACCTTCCTGCTCGCCGGGATGGTCAAGGGCGTGGTCGGCCTCGGTCTACCAACCATCGCCGTCGGCCTGCTCGGCCTGGTGATGGCGCCGCTGCAAGCCGCCGCGCTGCTGATCATCCCGTCGATGGTGACCAACATCTGGCAACTGTACGACGGCCGCAGCCCGCTGCCGATGCTGCGCCGCCTGTGGCCGATGCTGCTGGGCATCCTGTTCGGCACGCTGCTGGTCGCCGGCCTGCTGCAGAGTCTCGACCTGCCCGGCGCCACCCGCTGGCTGGGCGCTGCCCTGGTGCTCTACGCACTGCTCGGTTTGGCCAAGGTGCACTTTCGCGTGGAGCGAGCCAAGGAAGCCTGGCTAGGCCCGCTGATCGGAGCCATCACCGGGGCGATCACTGCGGTGACCGGCGTGTTCGTGATCCCTGCCGTGCCTTACCTGCAGGCCATCGGCCTGGAGAAGGACGACCTGGTGCAGGCACTGGGGCTGTCGTTCAGCGTTTCCACCCTGGCACTGGCGGTTGCCATCGGCCACAGCGGCGAGCTGTTGCAACCGGCGGTGCTCGGCCTCTCCGCCCTGGCGCTGCTGCCCGCCTTGCAGGGCATGGTCGCCGGCCAATGGCTGCGCAAGCGCATCAGTGCGGAGCGCTTCAAACGCTGGTTCTTCATCGGCCTGCTGTTGCTCGGCGCCAACCTGGCGCTGCGCGGGTTGGTCTGAAACGAAGTGGCGTCGAACACCTGCGCCGCTTCCGATAAAACGACCGAACGGCCGCGATTTCCGACGAAATCACTCTTTTGGCTCATGCTCCGGCTGGCAGCGCGCATTACTCTTGACGCGGCGTCGCTGACGCCCATACCGCTCACAACAATAACAAGGAGCACCCCGAATGCAGCGTCATGCCGTGCTGCGCCGAGCGTTCGTCTGGACGTTGGGCATTCTCGCCGGGCTTTCGCCCATTACCTTCGCCGAAGCCATCACCCCGCAGGAACAGATTCAGGTCAACGCCAGCCGCGCCACCAGCAGCCTGCTGCTGTTACGTGGCGAAGGCTTCCAGAAGGTGCACCTGCAACGCCTGGAAGCCGATCTCGCGGCGCTGGCCGCAGACATGCAGGGTATGAAAGACAATGCCGAGCTGAACCAGGCCCACCAGGCGCTGGTGACCCAGTTGCGCAATGGTGTCAGCTACGGCCCCGGCGATGAGCATGTGCCGTGGCGCTACCCCGAGGATCTTAGCCGCTCCCTGCGCGACTTTCTCGCCATTGCCCGCACCCTGCCGCGCGCACAGGGTGACGACAGCGAACTGGCGGCCAAGATCGAGTACCTCGGCGTGCAGTACCTGGCGCGTTCGTACATGGGCACCTTCGAGATCGCCCGCGAACAGCCGGACACCTACCTGGGGCAGGATGAACGCCTGTTGCTACCGGCCATCGATGCGCAACTGGCGCCCCTGGATGAGAAGAAAGATCCGCAGGTGGCCAAGCTCAAGACTCGCTGGGGCTACCTGCGCGCCGCCCTGGCCGACATGAACAGCAAGAGCAGCGCGCTGATCAGCGTGTCCGGCCGCCCCTTCGCGCCGATCACCGTGGATCGGCATACCCGTGCGTTGACCACGCAGTGGATGGACATGTTCTAGGCTCTGTACGAAAAGTCGTCGAGCGAAGGTCAGGCGAGGCAAAAACAGGTGAGGAAGCGGAGTTTACGAGCTGTAAATGAGCATTCCGAACCTGTTTTTAACGAAGCATCACCGAGTGCAGGCACTTTTCGTACAGAACCTAGCGAGGCTCGCGGCTGAGCCCTGCGCCTGTGGGAGGGGCTTCAGCCGCGACAAACCAATGCTCAGGCCAGTGCCTTCTTCTCGCGAATGCAGGTCGGGCCGGCGATCTCCACCACGGCGTGCTCGACCTCCTTGCGCAGGCCGAGCAGGAAGGCCGCCTCGGCCACCACGAACAGCGGCCCGACGATCAGCCCCATGACATCGTCGACGAACGCCGGCTTGCGCCCCTCGTAGTAATGGCCGACGAACTGGATGACCCAGCCGACCACGAACAGACCAAGGCCTGCTGACAGCCAGGCGGCCGTGCTCGCCACCGCCAGCTTGGCGGCGCACCACAGGCAGAGCAGCAACAGGCCGCTCATGACCAGGCCGAAGCGGCCGTCCAGACGCAGGTAGAACAGCGCCGCCGCCAGTGCCGTCAGGGTCGCAGGTGCCAGCCACAGACCGGCCAGCTCGAAACCGGGGCGCGACAACAGCACGGCCACGGCCAATACGATCATGGGGATGCCGATGAAGTGGCTGGCGATGTTGCGGCGGTCACGGTGATAGGCCGCATACTGGGCCAGGTGATCGACGAGGGTTTTCATTGTTATCGTCCTCAGCAGTGATACAGGCCGGGGCATCATCCCTCCGCCTGGCACCGCCCCTCTGTCAGCTAGCCGACAATGCCGCCCAACCGCAGGAGTCACCATGCCCGATGCCCACGCCCACCTCGCACGTCTGCTGCAGGGCCACTGGTTCGCCGCGCTGCCGCAGGTGCTGCGCGATGCCCTGCTGGCCATGGCCCAGGTGCAGCGCCTCGACGCCGGTCAGCGGCTGTTCCGCCGTGGTGACAAACCCAGCGGGCTGTATGCGGTGGTCGAAGGCGCGGTGCGTATCGGCGCCGTCAGCGAGAGCGGCAAGGAAGCGCTGCTGACCCTGGTCGAGCCACCCTACTGGTTCGGCGAGATCTCCCTGTTCGATAACCTGCCGCGCACCCACGATGCCTTCGCCGAGAGCGCCAGCACCCTGCTGCTGTTGCCGCAGACCGAGCTGCTCGCCCTGCTCGAACGCCAACCGCAGCATTGGCGCGACTTCGCCCTGCTGATGAGCCACAAGCTGCGCCTGGCGTTCCTCGCCCTGGAAGACATGAGCCTGCTGCCCGCCGCGCCACGCCTGGCCCGGCGCCTGCTGCTGATCGCCGAGAACTACGGCGAAGGCGAACCGCGCCAGGTGCTGCACCTGGCCCAGGAGCAGCTCGCGCTGATGCTGTCGCTGTCACGCCAGACCACCAACCAGATCCTCAAGGAGCTGGAAGCCCAGGGCATCGTGCGCCTGACCTACGGCGAGATCGAGATCCTCGACCTGCAGCGCCTACGCCAGGCCGCCTGCTGAACCGCTGGCCTCCTGCCACTGTCGAATGTCAGTCTTTTTGCCTCCGGATCTAGCGCTTCGATGACCGACCACCCGCACATGCCCTTTCCCGATGTCCTCGCCGGCCCGCTGCTGCGGCGCCTGGAGCCCGGCCGCCTGGTGTTGTGGCTGGTGGCCAGCCGCGAACTGAGCCTGCAGCTTTGGCTGCGGCCCGAAGGCGAAGCGCCGCGCAGCCTGATGCTCGATGAACACTGCCAGCGCCTGCCGCCGGGGCGCCATGCCGTGCTGCACCTGATCGACCTGCCGCTGCAGCAGGCCCTGCCGCAGGACGTGCGCATCGCTTACGACCTGCAGATCGTCGAGGACAACGCCGCACGTGGCCTGGCCGACTGGGCGCCGCACCTGCTCTACGACGGCGCCGAACACGCCGACTTCGTCCTGCGCTCACGGGTCGACCAGTTGCTCCATGGCTCCTGCCGCAAACCGCATCATCCGGCGGCCGACGGCCTGCTCTGCGCCGACCGCCTGCTGGCCGAGCCCCACGACGCCACGCAGCGCCCGGCGTTGCTGCTGATGAGCGGCGACCAGGTCTATGTCGACGACGTTGCGGGGCCGATGCTCTGCGCCATTCACCAGTTGATCGCCCGCCTCGGCCTGTTCGACGAGTGGCTCGAAGGCGCCGTGGTCGAGGACAGCCAGGCGCTCTACGCCACCCCGGTCGGCTACTACCAGCGCGCCGAGCTGCTGCCCGCGCTGAAGAGCAACCAGACCCTGCGCGACAAGTTCTTCGGCGGTGTGGAGAAACCCATCTTCACCAGCAGCAGCGCCGACAATCACCTGGTGACCTTCGCCGAGATGATCGCCATGTACCTGCTGGTCTGGTCGCCGGTGCCCTGGACGCTGATCGAGGAAAGCCAGCCGCCGCTGGATGACGCGCAGCAGCAACGCTACGCCGACGAGCGTCAGCGCATAGACGCCTTCCGCCAAAGCCTTGGTCAGGTCGCCCGGGTATTCGCCCACCTGCCAACGCTGATGATCTTCGACGACCACGACGTCACCGATGACTGGAACCTGTCCGCGCGCTGGGAGCAGACCGCCTACGGTCACCCCTTCTCCAAACGCATCATCGGCAACGCCCTGCTCGCCTATCTGCTGTGCCAGGGCTGGGGCAACCATCCGGATGCCTTCGAGGAGCCGCTGCAAGCCTGCTCCAGGCTGTTAAAGCAGCGACAGGACAACCATCTGCATGCCAAGGCGCAGGACGAACTGATCGACACCCTGCTGCACTTCGAGCACTGGCATTACGTGCTGCCCACTACGCCGGCCTTGCTGGTGCTCGACACCCGCACCCGGCGCTGGCGCAGCGAGGGGCACCTGTCCAGGCCCTCGGGGCTGATGGATTGGGAGGCGCTGTGCGACTTCCAGCAGGCGCTGCTCGATCACCCCAGCTGCATCATCGTCTCGCCCGCGCCGATGTTCGGCGTGAAGCTGATCGAAGGCATCCAGAAACTCTTCACCCTCGCCGGCCACCCGCTGATGGTCGATGCGGAGAACTGGATGGCCCATCGCGGCGCGGCCAGCGTGATGCTGAACATCTTCCGCCACTCACGCACACCGGGGGACTTCGTCATCCTTTCCGGCGACGTGCACTACTCCTTCGTTTACCGCGTGCGCATCCGCCACCGTCGCGCCAGCCCGACCATCTGGCAGATCACCAGCAGCGGCATCAAGAACGAATTCCCGGCCAAGCTGCTGGACTGGTTCGACCGCCTCAATCGCTGGCTCTACGCGCCCTGGTCGCCGCTCAACTGGCTGACCAAGCGCCGGCGCATGCGCGTCAGCCCAATGATCCCGGATCGCAGCCGCTCGGGTGAGCGGCTTTGGAATGGCGCGGGGCTCGGCCAGGTGTTCTTCGACGAGCAGGGCCGGCCCAAGCGCATCCTTCAGCTCAATGCCGATGGCTCGAAGCCGGTGACCTTCGTCGCCGAGCGCGAATCAGGTCCGGCCACGCAACTCAGGCATCGGCATCATCGAACTGCAGCTCCGGCGGACGGCGACGGAAGCCTCCGGTGAGCCAGGCCAGGTACAGGCCACCGATCACCAGCCAGGCGCAGCCGAGCATGATCGCCAGGCGATCCAGGCTGATCATCAACCACAGCGTCGCCAGCAGGCCGAGCGCCGGGCACAGCAGGTAGCGCAGCACCTGCAGCGGCCCACGCGCCTGCGGCTGGCGAGCGAAGTGCACGATCACCGAGAGGTTGACCAGGCTGAAGGCGAGGAAAGCGCCGAAGTTGATGAAAGAGGTCGAGGTGGTGACGTCCAGCTTCAGCGCCAGCAAGGCCACCACCGCGCAGACCACGATGGCGCCCACCGGGGTGCCGAAGCGCGGGCTCAGGGTGCCTAGCAGGGCACGCGGCAGCACACCGTCGCGGCCCATGGCGTACATCAGGCGCGAGGCGCTGGCCTGGGCCGACAGGCCCGAGGTGAACTGGCCGACGATCAGGCCGATGAGGAAGAACGACACGAACAGATCGCCGCCGATATTGCGGGCAATCTCGTAGGCCGCCGCATCGCTGCTTTCGAAGACGGTGGACGGGTGCGCCAGCTGCACGAAGTAGGCGGTGACCACGAAGATCAGCCCGCCGATCAGGGTGATCAGCAGGATCGCCCGCGGGATGGTGCGCTGCGGCTCATGGGTTTCCTCGGTCAGGGTGCTGACCGCATCGAAGCCGAGGAAGGAGTAGCAGGCCACTGCCGCGCCGGCCATCACCAGCGAAACGTTCATGCCCTCGCCAATGAAGGGTTCGAGCGACCACAAAGGCTGGCTCGCATCGCCCACTACGTAGTGCACGCAGAGTGCCACGAAGGCCAGCAGCACGAGGAACTGCACCAGCATCAGCACGCCGTTGATGCCCTTGGCCAGGCGCAAGCCGATCACGTTGATCAGGCTGGTGACCAGGATGAAGGCCAGCACCCACAGCGCCTGCGGCACCTCGGGGAAGGCTGAATACAGGTAGGCCGCGCCGATCAGCCAGATGGCCATGGGCAGGAACAGGTAGTCGAGCAGCACCGACCAGCCGGCGATGAAGCCCAGGTGATCGTTGATGCTGCGGCGCACGTAGCTGTAGGCCGAGCCGGCCACCGGGAACAACGCGGCCATGCGCGCGTAACTGAGGGCGGTGAAGAGCATCGCCAGCGAGGCGGCGACGTATGCGGCGGGCACCGCGCCACGACTGATCTCGGCGAGGATGCCGAAGGTGCCAAGAACGATGATGGGTGTCATGTAGGCGATGCCGAAGAGCACCACCGCCCCCAGTGAGAGGGATCGTTGCAGACGAGCCATTACTTGCTACTCCCGTTTTTTAAATTGTTATGGCAGAGCCGAAGTCGGCAAAAAACGCGCGGCACGAGCCACTGCGGGCGCATCGATGGCGCCCGTCGATAAGAGAACTCAGGGGATCAGCAGCTCACGTAAACCGCTGTCGTGCTCGACACGCTGGCCGGGCATCGGCATGCGCCGCTCATCCAGGTAGCGGTAGTCGCGACGCGCTTCGGCCAGGCGCTGGAAGTCCAGCTCGATGGTCTGCCGACACGGCTCGCGACCGGCCTCCAGCAGCAGGGTGCCGGAGGGGTCGACCACCGCGCTGCCACCGGCGAACACCAGACCGCCATCGCCTTCGCCGACGCGATTGGTCATCACCGCATAGGCCTGGTTCTCCATGGCCCGCGCCATGATCGCGGTGCGGTGGGTCGGCCCGTAGGGATCCATGTTGCCGTTGGTGACGATCAGCAGCTCGGCGCCCAGCTCGCCCAGGGCGCGGGCGCTTTCCGGGAATTCGATGTCGAAGCACACCAGCAGGCCGACGCGCACGTCATCGAGCAGCGCCGTGGCATAACGGTCGCCCGGCTCGAACACGCCGCGATCCGATGCCCACAGGTGGGTCTTGCGATACTTGAGCACGAGGTCATCACCGTCGAGCAGCACCGTGGTGTTGTAGAAATGGCCGTTGTCGTTTTCGGCGATGCCGATGGCCACGGCCAGGCCGCGTTCACCAGCAGCGCGGCGGATCGCCTGCAGGCTCGTGCCATCCAGCGGCTCGGCCAGGGCGGCGATGTTCTCGGCAGTGGGGAAGCCGGTCAGATAGGTTTCCGGGAACACCACCAGACGGGTGCCCGCCGCGCAACCGGCGATGGCCTCCAGCGCGGCAGCGAGGTTGTAGGCGGTATCGCCATCACGGCCAGCGAGCTGGACGAGTTCGACTTGCATGACAGGGCTCCGATTCTTGTTGTTGCACGGCGCGCGGCGGCTAACCAGAATGCCGGCAGCCATCCGCCAGGGTTCGAGTATGGAGACAGGGTCGCCCGGGCGAAATCACGCACGTGGGGTAACCCCCAGGGGGTAGAGGCATGACCATGACCTTGCACGACATCGCCTTTCACCGCAGCGTAGGCGAACTCATCGACGCTCTGCCCAGCCCGCACTTCTGGCGCGCCCTGGTGCGCACGCTGGGGCAATACGTGGCGCACGACAGCTGGGTGGCGCTGATCTTCAGCGAGGGAAGGCCGCAGGTGCTGGCCGAATGCGCCGGCGACGACGGCGAGCCCGACCTGCTGTTCCAGGATTACCTGCGCGGCCTGTACCTGCTCGACCCCTTCTACATCGCCAGCCGCGAAGGCCGCCGCGACGGCCTGGTGCGTCTGGCTGACGTGGCGCCCGAGTGCTTCGAGCAGACCGACTACTTCCGCCGTTACTTCAGCCTCAACGTGGTGGCCGACGAAGTGCAGATCAACCTGCCGCTGCCCGGCGAGCGCACCCTGTGCCTGTCGCTGGGCTCGCGCCAGGCCTTCCGCCCGGAACAGATCGCCCTGCTCAGCCTGGTGCAGCCCTGGGTCACCGCGCTGATGCGCCAGCGCCTGGCGTTCGAACCGGAACCGGGCGAACCCAGCGCCCCGCCGCCCTGGCAGGAACGCCTGGAACAGATGGCCCGGCAAGTGGAAACGGCGCTGACCGGGCGCGAACTGGAAGTAGTGCGATTGATGCTCAGCGGCCACTCCAGCAAGGAAGTGGCGCGCAAACTGGCCATCTCGGCGGAGACCGTGAAGGTGCACCGCAAGCACGTCTACAGCAAGCTGGGGATCAAGTCGCAGTCGGAGCTGTTTGCGTTGTTTTTGCAGGCGCAGGGTGGCTAATGCCGGTGGTCAGCGCAGCTTCTCGAGCATCTGGTAGTACCACATGCCGGCGGCCAGCATCGGGTTGCCGAGCTGGTCGCCGAGCGGCACCTTGATGTGTTTGCAGGCGGCGAAGGTGTCGTACTGTTCCAGGTCACCGGTGATGGCCTTGGCCATGATCTCGCCCATGATGTGGGTGGTCGCCACGCCGTGGCCGGAGTAGCCCTGGCAGTACCAGACGTTGGACGAGAGCTTGCCCAGTTGCGGGATGCGGTTCATCACGATGCCCATGGCGCAGCTCCACTGGAAATCGATCTGCACGCCCTTGAGCTGTGGGAAGGTGCGCTCGATGCACGGGCGCAGCTCGCCGGCGATGTCGCGTGAGTCACGCCCGGAGTAGTTGGCACCGCCGCCGAACAGCAGGCGACCATCGCCGGTCAGGCGGTAGTAGTCGAGCACGAAGCGGCAGTCGTACACCGCGAGGTCATGTGGGTTGATCGCCTCGATCAGCTCGGCGCCCAGCGGCGCGGTGGTGACGATGCCACCCATGGCCGGGAAGATCATGCCCTTGAGCTTGCGCCGCTCCAGCTTGTGGTAGACGTCACCGGCCAGCAGCACCTGCTTGGCCTCGATGCGCCCGCCCGTGGTGACCACCGCCGGACGCGGGCCGTGGACGATATCCAGCACTTCGGAGTGCTCGAAGATCAGCGCGCCCAGGCTCTCGGCGGCCTTGGCCTCGCCGAGGCACAGGTTGAGCGGGTGCAGGTGCATGTTACGGGTGTTCTTCAGCGCGCCGCAGTACAGGTCGCTGCCCAGTTGCGCACGCACGCCAGCAGCGTCGAGCAGGGTGACATCGGCTTCCATGCCCCGGCGCAGCGCTTCGTCGTAGGTCGCCTTGAGCTCGTCCATATGGCTGGCTTTCATCGCCGTATGCAGATGGCCGTACTTGAGGTCGCAGTCGATGCCGTACTTGGCCACGCGGCTCTTGATGATTTCGTGGCCGCGCCAGCGCAGGTGCCAGATGAAGTCGTCCACCTCGTCGCCCAGCGTGTTGCGCATCTGCTTGCGCATGGCCTCGTCGCCGGACAGGCTGCCGGTGACCTGGCCGCCGTTGCGCCCGCTGGCGCCCCAGCCGACCTTGTTGGTTTCCACCACGGCCACCTTGAGGCCGCGCTCGGCCAGCTCAACCGCCGTGGCAATGCCGGTGAAGCCGCCACCGATGATGGCCACGTCGACGGTGACACTGCCCTGCAGGGTCGGGTAGTCGCTCTCGAAATTGAGCGAGGCCGAGTAGTAGGACGGCGCGCGCTCGGCGGCGGGTTTGGCGGGTTGCTTGATCGTGTTCATTGCATGTCCTTGGGGTGCGTTTGCACCGATAAATCTATTGTCGCGGCTAAAGCCCCTCCCACGGAACGGGAGGTATGGGTGTCCCGTGGGAGGGGCTTCAGCCGCGACTTCTGCAAATCAGGGCCATCAGGCGTTGCTCAGGTACCAGCGCCAGTCCTGCTCACCGACCTCGCCCATGAACTGGCGATACTCGGCACGCTTGACCGCCAGATACACCTTGAGGAAATCGGCACCGAAGGCATCGCGCGCCCAACTGGACTGCTCCAGCGCCTGGATCGCCGCCGACCACTGGGTCGGCAGGTACTCGGTGGCCTGGGCGTAGCCATTGCCTTCGATTGGCGCGCCGGGGTCGAGGTGATCACGAATACCCCGGTGAATCCCGGCAAGGATCGCCGCTGCCGCCAGGTAAGGATTGGCGTCGGCGCCGCAGATGCGGTGCTCGACATGCCGGGTATTGGCCGGGCCACCCGGCACGCGCAGGCTGACGGTGCGGTTGTCCACACCCCAGGTCGGCGCCAGCGGCGCGTAGCTGTTGGCCTGGAAGCGCCGGTAGGAGTTGGCGTTGGGGCAGAACAGCAGCAGCGAATCGAGCAGGCTGGCGAGCATGCCGCCTACAGCCTCGCGCAGCAGCGGCGTACCGGCCGGATCTTCGCTGGCAAAGAGGTTGTTGCCCTGCGCATCGGCCAGGCTGACGTGCATGTGCATGCCGGTGCCGGCCAGGTGATCGAACGGCTTGGCCATGAAGCAGGCCTGCATGCCGTGGCGGTGCGCCACGCCCTTGACCAGGCGCTTGTAGCGCACCGCCTGATCCATCGCCGCCAGCACCGGGCCATGCTCAAGGGTGATTTCCACCTGGCCGGGGGCGTATTCGGAAATCGCCGTGCGCGCGGGAATGCCCTGCGCCTTGCACGCGGCATAGAGATCGCGCAGAAACGGCTCGATCTGCTCCAGTTCGCGCAGGCCGTAGACCTGGGTCTGTCGTGGGCGGCCGCCATCGGCGTCCAGCGCTGGCTGCGGTCGGCCTTCGGCATCACGCTTCTGGTCGAGCAGGTAGAACTCCAGCTCGCAGGCCATCACCGGATGATACCCCTCGGCCTCGAGCTGCTCGATCACGCGGATCAGCAACTGGCGTGGATCAGCGGGCGTGGCTGGAAGACCTTCGCTGGGGTGCATCGACACCTGCACGGCAGCGGTGGGCATCTGCCGCCAGGGCAGGCGCACCAGGCTGCCGGGCAACGGGTAGGCGCGGCAGTCGATATCGCCCACCTCCCAGACCAGGCCGGAGTCCTCGACATCCTCGCCCTGGATGGTCAGGCCGAGCATGGTGCTCGGCAGCGGTCGGCCACTCTGGTACAGCGCCAGCAATTCCTCGCGGTGCAGCAGCTTGCCGCGCGGTACGCCATTGGCGTCGAGGATGAACAGCTCGATCAGCTCGATATCGGGATTATTCGTCAGGAAGTCCTGAGCTTCCTGCACGGGGGCGAAAGTCGTCATGTTGCGCTCGCTTGCGCCAGTTGGGCGCTCAATGTCCGCACGGCCCGCTCGATCTCGAACAGGTTGCACAGGCAGACAAACGGGTATCAGCGGCTGCGGGCATGGCGCAGCCATCGGTATTCAGCGGGCGGGGACGACATCCGGCGGGCGGGCGTGGCGGCAATGCCACAAGGCCCAGAAGGCGAGGATGATGGTCAGCAGCGGATTGAGTCGTTCCAGCAAACGACGCCGCGCGGGGGCACGGTGCTGCTGGGGCATGGCACGACAGGCTGGGGAACTCATGGCTAGGCAGCGTCGCACAGGCCCAGAGATGCGTTAAATCGAATTTTACAGACGTTCGGATTGCAGCCTGCTAAACAATCGAGCCACACACTGCCGAACGGCGCGCACAAAAAAGCCGCCCATGGGGCGGCTCTTCTCGGAAGCGTCGGTCTTACAGGCCGGACATCTTCTTGATCGCGCCACGCAGCTCGTCTTCCGAGCAATCGGCGCAGGTGCCTTTCGGCGGCATGGCGTTGATGCCGGAAATGGCCTTGGCCAGGATGCCGTCGAGGCCGCCCTGGTGGTCGGCGCGGTCTTTCCAGGCTGCGGTATCGCCGATCTTCGGCGCGCCCAGCACACCGGTGCCATGGCAAGCGTTGCAGTGCTTGGCGATGATGTCATCCGGGGTGCGCGCGCCACCGCCAGCAGTTGCGGCGACAGTACCGACGCCCTTGCACTCCTGGCCCATGACACACACTTCACCGACCGGCTTGAGGCGTTCGGCGATGGCTTCATCGGTCGTGGCCTGAGCAGTCACTGCCCACAGGGCCAATACGGCAGTCGGTACTGCCAGCATTTTCTTCATCAGATTCACGGTACACCCTCTTCGTGGCTAGTCACGCCCGCGGCCACGGTTTCGCGAGCGGGCGACAGTATAACGGTTAGCCGGTCAGGCCGAAACAATCCAGATTGTCGCAGACTTCTGCGCACAGAGGCAGGCTTAGCGGGCCTTGCTGCCCACACCCTCGGACAGCTCGGCATGACTTACCGCCACGTAGGTGCCCAGGATGTGATCCCAGAGCGGAGAAGAGACGCCGAAGTTCTTTTCCACTCCGCGCTGATGGTGCAGGTCGTGGTTGCGCACCAGGCCGGGGATGAAGCGATAGAGCGGATGCTCAGGGCGGTGCATGACGTAATGCACGCTGATATAGGCCAGATAGCCCAGCATGACGCCAGCGATCAGCGAGGCCATGCCCAGAGCCTGGAAAAGCACCACCAACGCCAGGAACGCCGCGCTGGTCTTCCAGCTGGAAATGCCGATCAACGCCAGCACATCGACGTGATGCGTCCAGTGTTCCCGGCGATACAACGAATGGAAGAGGAAACGATGCATGGCGTATTCGACGAAGCTCCAGATCAATACGCCGGCCACCATCTGCCAGAACAGAACGGGCCCGATCAGCAACGCCACCATGATCAGCAGCGGGACGGTGAAAAAGTCGAGGTAATAGGCGAGCGAAGAAATCAACCACTTGTTGCTGGCTGCCATGCTGCAGGCTCCTTGCCGTACCGGCGCGGGGCCGGTTCTGTCCATTGAATGAGGGCGCCATTCTAGCGCTTGGGCCGCTGATGCAGGCTCGACCCGTTAACGGATCGAGCCGGTTGCAATCAGGCAAAAGGAGCGAGCTTAGAAGTTCGCCGGCGAGGTGGCACTGATCAGGCGTGCCGGTACATCGAAGGGATTGCGGAAACGGTGCGGCTTGCTGCTCTCGAAGTAGTAGCTGTCGCCCGGCTCCAGCACGAACACCTCGTTGCCGACGGTCAGCTCCAGGCGGCCCTCGACCAGCATGCCGGCTTCCTCGCCCTCGTGCGCGTACATGTCGTCGCCGGTGTCGGAACCCGCTGGATAGGTTTCGTCGAGAAAGGCGATGGCCCGGCTCGGATGCGCCTTGCCGATCAGCTTCATGGTGATGGCGCCGCTGCAGATATCGGTAAGCTCGGCTGCCCGGTAGACCACCTGGGTCTGATTCTCCTGCTCCAGATCGAGGGAGAAGAATTCCACCAGGGACATGGGAATGCCGCTGAGCACCTTTTTCAGCGAGCTGATCGAGGGACTGACGCTGTTCTTCTCGATCATCGAGATGGTGCTGTTGGTGACGCCCGCACGCTTGGCGAGTTCACGCTGGGATAGACCTTTGAGCTTACGAATCGATTGCAGGCGAACGCCGACGTCCAATGCTGTTACCCTCCCTAAAGGGGTGGATGCGGAAAAGTGTCCGTATCATGGCATAGCGTTCGGAATTTACAACGCCTGCGTGCAGACTCTCCTACAGGCGGCGAAATCAGCCGCCCGTGTACTGCAGCGGCACCCGCCGCAGGTTGCAGAAGATCTGGTAGGGAATGCTGCCCGCCGCCGTGGCGACATCGCTGGCCAACACCTGCTTGCCCCAAAGCTCGACGCGGCTGCCCAGGCCCGCCTGCGGCAGATCGGTGAGGTCGACGGTGAGCATGTCCATCGACACACGCCCGATCAGACGCGTCAGTTGGCCGTCCACCGCCACCGGCGTGCCGGTTGGCGCATGCCGTGGATAACCATCGGCATAGCCCATGGCGACCACGCCGACGCGGGTCGGCCGCTCGGCGATGAAGCGCGCGCCATAGCCCACCGGCTCACCCGCTGGCAGTTCACGCACGCTGATGACCTTCGATTCCAGGGTCATCACCGGCTGCAGGCACGCGGCCTGTTCCTGCGCCTCTTCGAACGGAGTGGCGCCATACAGCATGATGCCAGGGCGCACCCAGTCGCTGGGTACCTGGGGCCAGCCCAGCAAGGCCGGCGAGTTGCGCAGGCTGACCTCGGCGGCGAGTCCCTCGCGTGCTTGCTGGAATACTGCCAGTTGCTCGGCGGTACGACCGCAGTCGAGTTCGTCAGCGCGGGCGAAGTGGCTCATCAATACGATCTTGCTGACCTTGCCGCTGGCCAGCAGGCGGCGGTAGGCAGCCTGGTACTCGGCCGGATGCAGACCGACACGGTGCATGCCGGAATCCAGCTTGAGCCAGACAGTCAGCGGCTTGAGCAGTTGCGCCTGTTCGATGGCCTCGATCTGCCACTGAGCATGTACCACGCACCACAGCTCATGCTGGTCGATCAGCGCCAGCTCATCGGCCTCGAAGAAGCCTTCGAGCAGCAGGATCGGTGCGCTGATACCCGCCTCACGCAGCACCAGCGCTTCTTCGATGCAGGCCACGGCAAAACCGTCGGTCTCACCCTGTAGCGCCTGCGCGCAACGTACCGCGCCATGCCCGTAGGCATCGGCCTTGACCACGGCCAGGGCGCGCGCGCCGCTCAGCTCGCGGGCCATTCGGTAGTTGTGACGCAGGGCATCGAGGTCGATCAGGGCACGGGCAGGGCGCATGGTTCGTTATTTCTCACTGCTTCGCTGGTTTCGCAGCCCGGATGCCATCCGGGCCACACGCTATAAAAAAAGCCCGGCAGGGGAAGCCGGGCGAGAAGCCAACACAAAAAATTGTCTGGAACAATTTTTGACGTCGCCCAGCGACGGCCCGTAAGGGCGGCCGCCAAGGATGGCGGGCCGTAAAAAACTGTCCCAATGGTGGTCGCCTCAGACGGCCGCCACCACGCACATTTCCACCAGTACTTCAGGCTTGTACATCTTCGCCTCGACACAGGCGCGGGCCGGCGCATGGCCGTCGGCAACCCAGGCGTCGTACTCGGCGTTGAGACCATCGTAGTCGGCCATGTCCTTGAGGAAGATGGTCAACGAAAGGATCTTGCTCTTGTCGCTGCCACCCTCGGCCAGCATCTTGTCGATGTTGGCCAGGGTCTGGCGGGTCTGCTCGCGGATGTCACCGTCGAAGTCGTCGGCCAACTGGCCGGCGAGGTAAATCGTGCCGTTGTGGATCACCACTTCGCTGTAGCGTTTGGCCACATGCAGGCGCTGGATCGACATGCTGCGAATCTCCTTTGAATTTCCGGGCCGCGCAGCCTATCAGGTGCGCAGCGGCTGCGGTGCGCTGTGCACTTCGCGAGCCTTGCGCGAGTAACGCGAGATATCCAGGCCATCAGCGCTAATCTGCGGGCGCTTGTTGGCCATCAGGTCGGCCAGCAGACGACCGGAACCGCAGGCCATGGTCCAACCCAGGGTGCCGTGACCGGTGTTAAGGAACAGGTTGCGGTAGGCGGTGGCGCCGACGATCGGGGTACCGTCGGGCGTGGCCGGGCGCAGGCCAGTCCAGAAATCGGCGCGCTGCAGATCACCGCCTTCCGGGTAGAGGTCGGAGGTGATCATCTCCAGGGTTTCGCGACGACGCGGATTGAGCGACAGGTCGAAACCGGCGATCTCGGCCATACCGCCGACGCGGATGCGACCGTCGAAGCGGGTGATGGCGACCTTGTAGGTCTCGTCGAGAATGGTCGAGGTCGGCGCCATGTCCGGGTTGGTGATCGGCACGGTCAGCGAGTAGCCCTTGAGCGGATACACCGGAGCACGAATACCCAGCGGCTTGAGCAGTTGCGGGCTGTAGCTGCCGAGAGCGAGCACGTAGCGATCAGCGGTTTCCAGCTTGCCGTCGATCCATACACCGTTGATACGGTCGCCCACAGCATCCAGACGCTGGATGTTCTGGCCGAAACGGAACTCGACGCCGAGCGCCTTGGCCATGTCCGCCAGCTTGGTGGTGAACATCTGGCAGTCGCCGGTCTGGTCGTTGGGCAGGCGCAGAGCGCCGGCCAGCTTGTGCTTGACGCCAGCCAGCGCCGGTTCGACGCGGGCGATGCCGTCGCGGTCGAGTAGTTCGAACGGTACGCCGGAGGCTTCCAGCACGGCGATGTCCTTGGCAGCGGCATCGACCTGGGCCTGGGTACGGAACAGCTGGGTGGTGCCGAGCTGGCGACCTTCATAGCTGATACCGGTCTCGGCACGCAGCTCGTCGAGGCAGTCGCGGCTGTACTCGGACAGACGCACCATACGCTCCTTGTTGATCGCATAGCGGCTGGCGGTGCAGTTGCGCAGCATCTGCGCCATCCACAGGTACTGGTCGACGTCACCGGTGGCCTTGATCGCCAGCGGCGCGTGCTTTTGCAGCAGCCACTTGATGGCTTTCAGCGGCACGCCCGGAGCGGCCCAGGGCGACGCGTAGCCGGGGGAAACCTGGCCAGCGTTGGCAAAGCTGGTTTCCAAGGCCGGGCCATCCTGGCGGTCGACCACCACCACCTCGAAGCCTTGACGGGCGAGGTAGTAAGCACTGGCGGTACCAATCACACCGCTGCCGAGAACCAGAACACGCATGTTTTTCTCCCCGCCGCGCCCAAGGCACGTGCGTTACAGGCCACTGTTGTAGATGGGCGCAGTATAGAAAGAGCCATGCAGTGCTTTTCACCATATACATAGCTATATTTGGCGAGAATTCTTGGCAAAAAGCCGTTTTACAGAGGCGGATTCACCATGAGAACCCAGCATCAAAGCCGTCGTGAACTGGACAAGATAGACCGCAACATCCTCCGTATCCTGCAGGAGGATGGGCGCATCAGCTTCACCGAACTGGGCGAGCGCGTGGGCCTGTCGACCACGCCCTGCACCGAGCGCGTACGCCGCCTGGAGCGCGAAGGCATCATCATGGGCTACCACGCCCGCCTCAACCCGCAGAACCTCAAGGCCAACCTGCTGGTGTTCGTCGAGATCAGCCTGGACTACAAGTCCGGCGACACCTTCGAGGAGTTCCGCCGCGCCGTGCTCAAGCTACCGCACGTGCTGGAGTGCCACCTGGTGTCCGGTGACTTCGACTACCTGGTGAAGGCGCGCATCAACGAGATGGCCAGCTACCGCAAGCTGCTCGGCGACATCCTGCTCAAGCTGCCGCACGTGCGCGAGTCGAAGAGCTATATCGTCATGGAAGAGGTGAAGGAATCGCTGGCGCTGCCGGTTCCAGAGTGAAGCGCATGCCGTGCGCGTAGGCGATGCCGCTGCGTTCTACACCAGGCGTTGCCGCGTCGTGGCGATCAGCCGGTGCACCTGACGCTCCACTGCCGGCTCGATCGGTTGCTCCGGCCCACGGCCATGCGGGCATGGCAGGTTCGGCGTGGTGCCGAACAGGCGGCAGATCAGCGGGCGCTGGTCATACACCTCACAGCCGTTCGGCCCCAGGTGCACGCAGTTGTACTCGGCCAGGGCCGCATCGTGTTCGGCATCGCTTTTCACCGGCAGGCGCGCCAGCTCTTCGGACGATGCCGTGACTGGCCCGCAGCAGTCGTGGCAGCCCGGCACGCAGTCGAAGCGCGGAATCTGCCGGCGCAGGTGGTCGATCTTGCGGTCGGTGCAGCTCATCGTCGGGCATCCTGAAGTGATGGCGACCAGTTTACTGCCAGGCGCCCCGATGTCATTCCTTAAGTCGCGGCTAAAGCCCCTCCCACGGAGCGGTGTGGGAGGCGCTTCAGCGGCGATAGACCAGAGCAACATGAGCGGGCGCAGCCTGCTTTTTTCTGCCCATCTCTTGGCGTGATAACGATCACGCGCTTATGCTGCGTTGAATTTTCCACACACCAATTCAGGATTTCGCACATGAACGCCCGCGTTCACCAGCCTCAGCATGCCGCGTCCTACTATGCCGCCAGCGTCAATCGCCAGTTGGCCTACCCGCCGCTGCAGGGCGAGCTGAAGGTGGACGTGTGCGTGGTTGGTGGCGGCTTCAGCGGCCTGAACACGGCCATCGAGCTGGCCCAGAAAGGCTTCTCGGTGGCGCTGCTGGAAGCGCACAAGATCGGTTGGGGCGCCAGCGGGCGCAACGGCGGGCAGTTGATTCGCGGCGTCGGCCATGGCGTCGAGCAGTTCGAGTCGGTGGTCGGCGCAGAAGGCGTGCGCCAGTTCAAGCTGATGGGCCTGGAGGCCGTGGAGATCGTGCGCGAGCGCGTCGCCAAATTCCAGATCGACTGCGACCTGAGCTGGGGTTATTGCGACCTGGCCAACAAGCCCGCCCATATGGATGATTTCGCCGCCGACAAGGCCGAGCTGGAAAGCCTCGGCTATCGCCACGAGCTACGCCTGATCCACAAGGAGCGCGTGCATGAGGTGGTTGGCTCGAACAACTACCATGGCGCCATGATCGACAGCGGCTCCGGGCACCTGCACCCGCTCAACCTGGCGCTCGGTGAGGCGGCGGCGGCGCAGTCGCTGGGCGTGCAACTGTTCGAGGACTCGGCCGTCACCCGCATCGACTACGGTAACGAGGTGCGCGTACACACGGCAGGCGGACAGGTGCGCGCCACGACATTGGTGCTGGCCTGCAATGCCTACCTCAACGGGCTGAATTCGCAGTTGGGCGGCAAGGTGTTGCCGGCCGGCAGCTACATCATCGCCACCGAGCCGCTGTCCGAAGAGCAGGCACGGCAACTGATCCCGCAGAATATGGCGCTGTGCGACCAGCGCGTGACGGTGGATTACTACCGTCTCTCCGCCGACCGCCGCCTGCTGTTCGGCGGTGCCTGCCATTACTCCGGGCGCGACCCGGCAGACATCGCCGGCTATATGCGGCCGAAGATGCTCAAGGTGTTCCCGCAACTGGCCAACGTACGCATCGACTATCAGTGGGGCGGCATGATCGGCATTGGCGCCAACCGCCTGCCGCAGATCGGCCGGCTTCAGGATCAACCCAATGTGTTCTACGCCCAGGCCTATTCCGGCCATGGGGTGAACGCCACCCACCTGGCCGGCAAGCTGCTCGGCGAAGCCATCGCCGGCCAGATGGGCGGCGGCTTCGAGCTGTTCGCCAAGGTGCCGCACATGACCTTCCCCGGCGGCCAGTACCTGCGCTCGCCCTTGCTGGCGCTGGGTATGCTCTGGCATCGGTTGAA
This sequence comes from Pseudomonas sp. FG29, assembly GCF_057809355.1. Lineage (NCBI taxonomy): Bacteria > Pseudomonadati > Pseudomonadota > Gammaproteobacteria > Pseudomonadales > Pseudomonadaceae > Pseudomonas > Pseudomonas sp. FG29. Next base: position 71,552 of record NZ_JBMDJU010000010.1, read on the forward strand.
GGAAGTGCTCTAAGCGGGGAGTTGTCGGCATTGCCTGAGAGGCCGACTGGTGGGTTACGCAGCGCACGAACCAGTGTGTGGCTGCTGGAACGGCGCTCAGCGCTGCTAACCCACCCTACGGTGCTAGAGCATCTTCCAGAATGGCAGATAGGCTTCGCGATTTGCCTCGGCGCGGGTCAGGCCGACATCGGCCAGGGCCTCGTCAGTCAGGTGGCGCAGCTCTCGACTGGTGTGCAAGCGGCGCCAGAAGTTCGCCCAGCGATGGCTCTCGCTGGCTTGCTGACCGCTGTCTGCCGGGGTCACTGCTGAAACAGCGCCTCCTGCTCCTCTCGCTACCTCGTCGATGATGCGCATGGCCCTGTTCTCCTGATGGCGCTCATGGGAAACCAGAATGCGCCTATCCGAAAAGCCATGACAGATTCAAAAAACCTCTATTAAATCCATACAGATTTGCCGAATTCCCATCTGAATTCCCGTTTTCAGCGCAATCTGTACTGGTCACGCCCAGTACGACGAGGCCATTCATGACGCTCTACCTGAATCTCGCCGAAGAGCTGGCCGCTCGTATCGAGCAAGGGCTGTTCCGTCCGGGTGAACGCCTGCCTTCGGTACGCGCGCTCAGCCAGGAGCACGGTGTCAGCCTCAGCACCGTGCAACAGGCCTATCGCCAACTGGAGGATCAAGGCCTGGCCACGCCACGGCCCAAGTCCGGCTACTTCGTCACCCATGGGCGCCAGCAGCCGGAGTTACCGCAGGTCAGCCGCGCGCCGCAGCGACCGGTGGAAGTGTCGCAGTGGGAGCAGGTACTGGAGCTGGTCAGCGAGCCGGTCTATGGCGAAACCCTGCAACTCAGCCGGGGTATTCCTGACATCAGCTCGCCGACGCTCAAGCCGCTGCTGCGCAGTCTGTCTCGCCTGAGCAGGCGGCAGAGCCTGCGCGAGCTGAGTTACGGTGCGGTGGAGGGTGAGATCACCCTGCGCCAGGAAATCTCCCGTCTGGCGCTGGACTCCGGCTGCCAGTTGGCCGCCGAGGACATCGTCATCACCACCGGCTGTCACGAAGCCCTGTCGACGGCGCTACGTGCCATCTGCCAGCCCGGCGATATCGTTGCGGTCGATTCGCCGAGCTTCCACGGCGTCATGCAGGTGCTCAAGGGCTTTGGCCTCAAGGCACTGGAGCTGCCCACCGATCCCCTGACCGGGATCAGCCTGGAAGCCCTGGAGATGGCGCTGGAGCAATGGCCAATCAAAGCCATCCAGCTCACCCCAAGTTGCAACAATCCGCTCGGCTACATCATGCCCGAGGCCAACAAGCGCGCCTTGTTGGCGCTGGCGCAGCGCTTCGATGTGGCGATCATCGAGGACGATATCTACGGCGACCTGGCCTATCACTACCCGCGCCCACGCAGCATCAAATCATTCGATGAAGACGGCCGCGTGCTGCTGTGCAACTCCTTCTCCAAAACCCTGGCGCCGGGCCTGCGCATCGGCTGGATCGCGCCCGGGCGCTACCTGCAGCAGGTGCTGCACATGAAATACATGGGCACCGGGCAGAGCGCCCAGTTGCCGCAATTGGCCATTGCCGAGTTCCTCCGCGAAGGCTTCTACCAGCCGCACCTGCGGCAGATGCGCAAGCTCTACGCCCGAGGCCGCCAGCAGATGACCGACTGGGTAAGCCGCTACTTCCCGCCGGGCACACGCGTCAGCCAACCGCAAGGCGGTTTCATGCTCTGGGTGGAAATGCCGCAAGGCTTCGACAGCCTGCGCCTGAACCGGCGCCTGGCCGAACACAAACTGCGGGTGGCGCCTGGCAGCATCTTTTCCGCCGCAGGCAAGTACCGCAACTGTATCCGCCTGAACTACGCCGAGCCGAGCAGCCCGGAGCTCGAGGCGGCCATTCGTCAGATCGGCACGAGCATCACCGAGCTGATCGTAGAGAGCGAACTGGATCAGAGCCAAGACCTGGGGCTCTGGCGCTAGAGGCGCTTAGCCGCGCGTATCTGGGACTGCGTCGCTGAACGCACCGGGCCGCCCGGCCAGGACGATGAACACCAGCGCGCCTGCCGCCATCATCAGCGGCAGCGCATGGCCGCTCAGCCACTGACTGACGGCACCGGTGAGCAGCGGCCCAACCAGGCAACCGAGCCCCCAGAGCTGGGCGACATGAGCGTTGGCCCGCACCAGTTCATCGTCGCGGTAGCGTTCACCGATCATGATCAATGACAGAGTGAACAGGCCACCGGCACTGGCGCCAAAGGCGACGAACACCGGCCACACCAGCGGGGTCTGCAGCAGCAACGGAATCGCCAGGCTGGACAGCAGCAGCACGATGCCGCAGCCGCGAAACAGGGTCTGCCGCGACATGCGGTCAGCCAGCCAGCCGATGGGCAGTTGCAGCGCGGCATCGCCGACCACCACCACACTGGCCATCAGCAGGGCGACCTCCTGGTTGAAACCCTGACGCAGGCCATAGATCGGCAGCAGGGTCAGCATCATCGCCTCGAAGGCGGCGAACAGCATCACCGCCCAGGCAATCGCCGGCAGCTTGCCGCAGAAGGTCAGCAGGCCACGCCCCGAGGCGCTGTGGGCATCGACCTGCGGCGCACCGCTGCGCCCGAGCAGCATCAGCGAGCCGCCGATCAGTAGCCCTACACCCGTCCAGAAACCCAGGTCGGTGCTGGTGCCCAGGGCGCTGAGCAGCAGCGGACCGCTCAGTTGGCTGAGCGCGTAACCGGTGCCGTACAACGCCACCAGGCGCCCGCGCCACTTTTCTACGGCCAACTGGTTGATCCAGCTTTCACCGAGGATGAACACCACGGTCAATGCCACGCCGATGAACAGACGCAAGGCGACCCACACCGCGTAGTTCTGCAGCAGTGCCAGCCCGGCCACCGATAGCGCGCCGAGCAGCAGGCAGAGTTGCATCAGCAAGGTAGTGCCGAAACGCGCCGCCAGGCGCCCGGCCAGCGAGGCGCCGAGGAGTACGCCCACCGCAGGCGTGGCGGCCATTACGCCGATGGCGAAGGAATCGTAGCCCCAGCTTTCCAGGCGCAGCGACACCAGCGGCATGGTCACGCCCAGCGCCAGGCCGATACTGATGACCGCCGCGCAAACGGCGAAATAGGTACCCCAACGCATGGTCAGATTCCTTGTTGTCATGGCGGGCTTAGCGACCGCTGGCGCAACCGAGCGGCGCTGCACATGCGCTAGCGCGGCGCCTACAGTCCATATTCACAGAAGCAAAACGGCCGGACTTCCCGAGGAAGCCCAGCCGCAGTTGGATCGCTCAGCCACACACCTCAGCCGCCGTTACCTGCGGCCTGTGGCTTGCAGCCTGAAGCTGCCGTTCAGAGCTTGATCCAGGTCGCCTTGATCTCGGTGTACTTGTCGAAGGCATGCAGCGACTTGTCGCGACCGTTACCGGACTGCTTGAAGCCGCCGAACGGCGCGGTCATGTCACCGCCATCGTACTGGTTGATCCATACGCTGCCGGCACGCACGGCGCGACCGACGCGATGGGCGCGGGACAGGTTGCTGGTCCAGATGCCAGCCGCCAGGCCATAGATGGTGTCGTTGGCGATGGCCACGGCTTCGGCCTCGTCATCGAAACCGATCACCGACAGCACCGGGCCGAAGATCTCTTCCTTGGCGATGCGCATGGCGTTGTTCACGCCGTCGAAGATGGTCGGCTCGACGTAAGTGCCGCCGGTTTCTTCCAGCACGCGGTTGCCGCCGGCCACCAGCTTGGCACCGTCTTCGTGACCGGCCTGGATGTAGCTCAGCACGTTGTTCATCTGCGTGGTGTCGACCAGCGCACCGACGTTGGTGGCCGGATCCAGCGGATGGCCAGGCTTCCAACCCTTGATGGCCTCGACCACCAGCGGCACGAACTGATCCTTGATGGAGTTCTCCACCAGCAGGCGCGAGCCGGCGGTGCAGACCTCGCCCTGGTTGAAGGCAATGGCGCTGGCCGCAGCAGCGGCAGCGGCCTTGAGATCCGGAGCGTCGGCGAAGACGATGTTCGGGCTCTTGCCGCCGGCTTCCAGCCAGACGCGCTTCATGTTCGACTCGCCAGCGTAGATCATCAGTTGCTTGGCGATCTTGGTCGAACCGGTGAATACCAGGGTGTCGACGTCCATGTGCAGGGCCAGGGCCTTGCCGACGGTGTGGCCGAAGCCCGGCAGCACGTTGAACACACCAGCCGGAATACCCGCCTCGATGGCCAGTTGGGCGATGCGAATGCCGGTCAGCGGCGATTTTTCGGACGGCTTGAGGATCACCGAGTTGCCGGTGGACAGCGCCGGGCCGAGCTTCCAGCAGGTCATCAGCAGCGGGAAGTTCCACGGCACAATGGCAGCGACCACGCCCACCGGCTCACGGGTGACCAGACCCAGCTCATCGTGCGGGGTCGCGGCCACTTCGTCGTAGATCTTGTCGATGGCTTCGCCGCTCCAGCGCAGGGCACGCGAGGCAGCCGGCACGTCGATATTCAGCGAATCGCCGATCGGCTTGCCCATGTCCAGGGTTTCCAGCAGGGCCAGCTCTTCGGCATGGGCGTCGAGCAGATCAGCGAAGCGGATCATCACTTCCTTGCGCTTGACTGGCGCCAGACGCGACCACACGCCGGACTCGAAAGTAGCGCGGGCATCCTTGACTGCCAGCTCGGCGTCAGCCAGGTCACAGCTGGCAACCTGACCCAGCACACGGCCATCGACCGGACTGATGCAATCGAAGGTGGCGCCGGACTCAGCCGCACGGTATTCACCATGCACGAAGGCACGGGTCTCGATATTCAGGTTCTGGGCACGCTGCTCCCAGTCGGCACGGGTCAGATCAGTCATTCCGGCATCCTCTCTTGTGGGCCTGGGTGCGCCCACACAGGGCAGGCACCGGCAAAAATCGGGTGAGGCCAACGCACTGGCCAAAGCTGTTCGCCACACTAAACCAGCGGCGCTGGGGTTTTCAATATTTTTGACAAAAACAACAGAAAAACCCTTGTCATGTTCGTTTTTCCACACATAGACTGCTGCGATTCCACCCCTGCGGCAGCCCCTGGCACGCCACTTCGCCCACTATGGAACCGACCGATGAACATCGAGCAGATCGTCGACTTCGCCCAGGCCGGCACGGCCGCCGAACATTACCGCCCCGCGCCGGAGAAGGTGCTCAAGGGCGATCCCGAGCAGAGCGTGCGCAACCACTACAGCAGCCCGTGTGGCCAGTTCAGCACGGGCATCTGGGAAGGCGCCGTGGGCCAGTGGACGGTGAACTACACCGAGCACGAATACTGCGAGATTCTCCAGGGCGTTTCCGTACTGCGCGATGCCGAGGGCAATGCCAAGACCGTACGCGCCGGCGACCGCTTCGTCATCCCCGCCGGTTTCTCCGGCACCTGGGAAGTGCTGGAAGCCTGCCGCAAGGTGTATGTGATCTTCGAGCCCAAGTAAGTTCCCGAACTCCTGTTGCTTGTCACCCTTTGGCCCGCCTTGCGCGGGCCTTTTTCTGTAGGCGCCCCTGCTCGGCGTCAATGCTTGGCGCCGCCTTCAGTTCAATAATGGAATGCCGATACAAAGACCAACGTCATCCCTAGTTGCCTGCCCGGAGTAGAGCCCCATGTTCGACCGTAAACTGCGCCAGCAATACCAGGATCTGCAGAGCCAGGTCGAACGCCTGAGCACCGAGAAGCAGGCCATGCAGCGCGAGCTGGAGGATGCCCGCGAACTGCTGCGCCAGACGCAGCAGGAGCAGCATCAACTCAACGCCATGAGCCGCTTTCGCGAGCAGCTGCAGGGCGAACTGAACAACTTCCAGGACTCGCTCTCGGCTACCCGTGATGGCGTGGTCGCACAAGCGGAACAACTGCGTGTCGAAGTCGAAAAGCAGCGTGAGCACCAGGGCGTGTTCCTGCAGACCTCGACCCTGCTCGCCGGCTTTTCCAGCGCCCTCGGCGGTATGTCCGAGCAGGGCGTGCAGAGCGTACAGAGTGTCGAGCTGCTGCAAGGACGGGTCAGCGACATCAGCCGTATCGTCGAGCTGATCAAGGCCATTTCCGACCAGACCAACCTGCTGGCCCTCAACGCTGCCATCGAGGCTGCCCGCGCAGGCGAGCAGGGGCGTGGTTTTGCCGTGGTCGCCGATGAGGTGCGCGCCCTGGCGCAGCGCACCCACCAGGCCACCCAGGAAATCAGCCAGCTCGTTGCCAGCATCAATCAGGAAACCGAGCGCGCCAGCGGTGCCATCGGCCAACTGTCCAGCGAGGCCTCACGGCTATCCGGTGACGTATCGCAGTCGGCCAGCACCCTGGATCGAATGGTCGAGCTGGGCGAGCACATGAATGCCCTGATCGAGCGCATTGCCCTGGGCTCCTTCTGCGAAGCGGTCAAGCTTGACCACCTGCTGTTCAAGTTCGAGGTTTATCAACGCCTACAGCGCCAGGACAGCAATACCGAGCTGGCCAATCACCAGAGCTGCCGCCTGGGCCGCTGGTATCAGGATGGCGAAACCATCGCCCGCTACGGCAAGACGCGCGGCTACCAGCAACTGGAAGCGCCGCATCGCCAGGTGCACGAGGCCGCCCACGAAGCCCTGCATGCCGCGCAGAAGCAGGATTGGGCGCGCACCCTGCAGGCCGTGGCGCAGATGGAGCGCGCCAGCCATGACGTAAACCAGCAGCTCGACTCGTTGAGTCGCGGCTAAAGCCCCTCCCACAGGCTGCAGTCGTGTAGGGCGGGTGCAATCTGCCTTGAAGGAACTGGCGGGTTTCACCCGCCCTACCCCAGCCGGCAGGCAAAAAAAGACCCGCACGCGGCGGGTCTCAGGTGCGCCCGGCCTGGTGAGCCACGGGCGCAGGTACAGCAGGAACGACTCAGGCCAGTTCGTCGAAGCACTCGGCGACGATGGCGATGCCTTTTTCCAGTTGCGCGTCAGGAATGGTGACGGGCATCAGGAAGCGGATGACGTTGTAGTAGGTGCCGCACGACAGCAGGATCAGACCTTTCTCGCGCGCCTTGGCGACGATCTTGCCGACCAGCTCCGCAGCCGGCTTGCTGTGGTCACCGCCCTCGAACAGCTCGATGGCGACCATCGAACCCAGACCACGCACGTCACCGATCACCTTGTGCCTCTCGGCGATCTTGTTCAGGCCGGCTTTGAGCTTCTCGCCGACGGCGTTGGAGCGCGCCAGCAGGTTCTCTTCGTCGAACACCTTGAGTACGGCCAGGGCCGCAGCACAGGCGATCGGGCTGCCGGCATAGGTGCCGCCCAGACCACCGGGGGCGATCTTGTCCATGATCTCGGCCTTGCCGCATACGCCGGAGATCGGGAAGCCGCCGCCAACGGACTTGGCGAAGGTGGTCAGATCCGGCACCACGCCCAGTTGCTCGGTGGCGAAGAAGGTGCCGGTACGGCCAGCGCCGGTCTGCACTTCGTCAGCGATCAGGAGGATACCGTGCTGGTCGCACAGGGCACGCAGGCGCTGCATGAAGGCCGGGGAGTTGACGTAGAAACCGCCCTCGCCCTGCACCGGCTCGATGATGATCGCGGCGATGTCCTGCGGCTGCGCGTCGTTCTTGAAGATGCGCTCGATGCTGGCGATGGACTCGTCCTCGCTCACACCGTGCAGCGGGCATGGCGCCTGGGCGCGGTACACGCCAGCGGGCATCAGGCCCATGCCGGCGGAGTACGGTACGACCTTGCCAGTCAGCGACAGGGTCATCATGGTGCGGCCGTGGTAGGCGCCGGTGAAGGCGATCACGCCGGCACGGCCAGTGGCGGCACGGGCGATCTTCACGGCGTTCTCGACGGCTTCGGAGCCGGAGGTGACCAGCAGGGTCTTCTTGGCGAAGTCGCCCGGTACGCGCTTGGCGATTTCTTCGCACAGCTCGATGTAGGGCTCGTAGGCCAGCACCTGGAAGCAGGTGTGGGTCAGCTTGGTCAGCTGCTCCTGAACGGCGGCGATCACCTTCGGATGCAGGTGGCCGGTGTTCAGTACGGCGATGCCGCCGGCGAAGTCGATGTACTCGCGGCCTTCGACGTCCCACACGGTGGCGTTCTCGGCGCGCTCGGCGACGATCGGGTGGATCTGGCCGACACCGCGCGGTACGGCGGCCTGGCGGCGTTGCAGCAGGGATTCGTTGGTCTTGCTCATGGTGTCCTCATGGCCGTCATCGGGCGGCTCGGTTGCAAGGAAATGCCTCTGGAGGTGGTTCGCCGCAGCATACGATGATCGACTGCGTCGGGCCGCCGGAGGCGGGGGAAATTCGGGCTCGCTACGTTAAACGCTAGGCGCGTCGCGAGCGATGGCCGGGCTAGGCGGCGCAAGCGGGAAAAGCGGAGTTGGCTGTAGCCAATGAGCATTTTCCCGTTTGCGCCAACGACGTCCGGCCGAGTGCAGCAGCGACTAGATGCCGCCCAGGCACATGTACTTGATCTCGAGATAGTCCTCGATCCCGTACTTGGAGCCTTCGCGGCCGAGGCCGGAAGCCTTCACACCGCCGAACGGCGCGACTTCGTTGGAGATCAGGCCGGTGTTGATACCCACCATGCCGTACTCCAGCGCTTCGGCCACGCGGAACACGCGGCCCAGGTCACGGGCGTAGAAGTAGGAGGCCAGGCCGAACTCGGTATCGTTGGCCATGGCGATCACTTCAGCCTCGTCCTTGAAGCGGAACAGCGGCGCCAGCGGGCCGAAGGTCTCTTCCTTGGCCACGGCGGCGGTTTTCGGTACGTCGAGCAGAATGGTCGGCTCGAAGAAGGTGCCACCGAGCGCGTGCGGCTTGCCGCCCAGGGCCAGCTTGGCGCCTTTGCCCACGGCGTCCTCGATGTGCTCCTGCACCTTGGCCACGGCCTTGCTGTCGATCAGCGGGCCGGTGGTGGTGCCATCTTCCAGACCATTACCGATCTTCAGCTTGGATACAGCGGCGATCAGCTTCTCGGCGAAGGCGTCGTAGACACCGTCCTGCACATAGATACGGTTGGCGCAGACGCAGGTCTGGCCGTTGTTGCGGTACTTGGAAATCAGCGCGCCTTCGACGGCAGCGTCCAGATCGGCGTCATCGAAGACGATGAACGGCGCGTTGCCGCCCAGCTCCAGCGACACCTTCTTGATGTCCTGAGCGCATTCGGCCATCAACTGGCGACCGATCTCGGTCGAGCCAGTGAAGGACAGCTTGCGCACGATGGGGTTGCTGGTCAGCTCGCCACCCACTTCGCCGGCGCTGCCGGTGACCACGCTCAGCACACCTTTCGGAATGCCGGCACGCTCGGCCAGCTCGACCAGGGCCAGGGCGGAGAACGGAGTCTGCGAGGCCGGCTTGATCACCATGGTGCAGCCGGCAGCCAGGGCCGGGCCGGCCTTGCGGGTGATCATCGCAGCGGGGAAGTTCCACGGGGTGATGGCCGCGGTGACACCAATCGGCTGCTTGATCACGATCAGGCGCTTGTCCGGCTGGTGACCCGGAATCACGTCACCGTAGACGCGCTTGGCTTCCTCGGCGAACCACTCGATGAAGGAAGCGGCATAAGCGATCTCGCCCTTGGCTTCGGTCAGCGGCTTGCCCTGCTCCAGGGTCATCAGGCGGCCCAGGTCATCCTGGTTCTCCATCAGCAGCTCGAACCAGCGACGCAGCTTGTTCGCGCGCTCCTTGGCGGTCAGCGCACGCCAGGCCGGCAGCGCCTTCTCGGCGGCTTCGACGGCACGGCGGGTTTCCGCACGGCCCATCTTCGGCACGTGGCCGATGATCTCGCCGGTCGCCGGGTTGTTCACGGCGATGGTCTGGCCGCTGTCGGCGTCCAGCCACTGGCCGTCGATATAAGCCTGCTGGCGGAACAGTTGGGCGTCTTTCAGTTGCATGGCAGTCTCCTTCGGATTCCGACGCCCAGGCGTCGGGGTGGAGTCATGGACACGAACCACGCCGCGCGAACAGCACGGCATGGGCCTGGTAAAGAGTTAAGAGCCGCTGATTGGCGAAGGGTTCGGGATGACCGAACACTGCGTTTGAAATCTCAAACGAATCCTAGGAGCGCGCCAGGTAAAGGGCAATAGCCGAAGGGGCTAAATCGACGAAAGAATGACAAAAAACTTGCTCAGGGGGCTCTGAGCAAGCTCAAAAGTGTAAAGTGCGTTCGGAATAATGCACATCCATGCACGATGGACGCTAAGCGCCCAGATGCGTATCATTGCGACCCGCAACGCACTCGTAGCTCAGCTGGATAGAGTACTGCCCTCCGAAGGCAGGGGTCGTGGGTTCGAATCCCGCCGAGTGCGCCATTTTAAAAGCCCGCCACTGTGCGGGCTTTTTCGTTTCCGTGCGTCCGTTACGACTTACTCTGTGCGTTCTGAGCTTTTGGTATTGCAGCCCGGCAACGGAGGGGACGCATGGACATTCTGCCGCTGATCGCCATCGCATTCGTGGTGCTTTCCATCTATTCGTGGCAACGCTCACGGCCCAAGCCACGCGCGGGCAAAAGGAGGAGCAACGGCCTGAGCGGACAGGATTCCAGCCCTGGGTTCGGTGACGGGGGCTTCGACTCGGGAGGCGGGGGAGATGGTGGCGGTGGAGGCGGCGATTGAGCCGCAAAGCACAAGGCCCAGGTATCGAACCGGAGTCTTGTGCATCATCGAGGCTACTAGTTGACCATCCGCGCCGGGGCGTTTGCAGGCAGGCTAGAGATCCCTGGAATGATCATCCTCGCGGCGATCTTCGCCAAACCTGCGCCGCAGTCAGCGGCGAATATCACCGATGATCATGAAGATGGCACCCATGACGGTGAGCGCAACGAAGGCAAACACGAACTGGGCCAGCAATTCCGTTGCAGTCGCGGCAAGACGCCGATTGCCATATTCGAAACTGGCCAGCGCCAGGTCGTGAAACCCCAGGATCAGCAGTACGGGAAGAACGGCCCTTAATACTCGCAGACTGGCAGGACTCATCGTTTTGCCTCGTAGATATCACGGGGCAGCATGGCGGTATCGACGACGAAATCCACGGGCATCGAAAAAACCGTCAACACCGGGCAGGCTATCGATGCCCAGCACCAGAGCGTGGCGGGGAAGTAGCCGCGATTGACGTCATCGGAGCCGAACAGCAGGCCAAAGTCGTAGGCAGTGCCGGAATAGTAATCGGGGCCGTAAAAGCCGCCGGACGATCGCCCGAACAGTGTGCCGCAGCCAGGCAGTGCGCTCACCAGAACGGCCAGCGCAGAGATTCGATAAATACGGTTGAGCATGAAATCCTTTTCCATTCGAGGCCGTCATGGCCGCGAAGCAGAGTACGCATCTGCAAGCCAGGCCACAATCTCGACTACTGCTTCCAAACTTGAAGACGCGACCAGAATCACTCCCAGCTTCAGCACCTTCACGGTAGCCGCCAGCCACTTGCCGCAGCAATCGCGTCCGGGAGCTGTGGTCAAGATGGTCATTCAGACGGTTGAAAAAGCCCAGGCAGTTGCCAAGCATGGTTGCATGCCACCCAAACAAAAATGCCGCACCCTCACGGGCACGGCATTTTTCGTTGCAGCGCTCGGATCAGCTCAGCGCATCACGGCTGTGCACGCCGTCGACCAGACGCTGAATACCCAGCGGGTTGGCGTTTTGCAGCGCCTCCGGCAGTACCTCGTCCGGGTAGTTCTGGTAGCAGACCGGGCGCAGGAAACGGTGGATCGCCAGGGTGCCGACCGACGTGCCGCGAGCGTCGGAAGTCGCCGGGTACGGGCCGCCATGCACCATGGAGTCGCAGACTTCAACGCCAGTCGGGTAGCCATTGAGCAGCACACGGCCGGCTTTGACTTCCAGCAGCGGCAGCAGGTCGCGGAAGGCGCTCAGGTCCTCGCGCTCGGCGATCAGGGTCGCGGTCAGCTGGCCGTGCATGCTCTGCAGGGCACGGGTCAGCTCGGCACTGTCGGCGACTTCGACGACGATGCTGGTCGGGCCGAAAACTTCTTCCTGCAGCAAGTGGTCGCCTTCGAGCAGCATGCTCACGTCAGCCTTGAACAGCTGCGGCTGCGCCTGGTTGCCGGCCTGCTCGTTGCCTGCCAGGTGGCTGACTTTTGCATGGCCTTTGAGCTGCGCGACGCCGCTGGTGTAGCTGCGCAGGGTGCCGGCGTTGAGCATGGTCTGCGCCGGTTGCGCGCCGATGGCATCGGCCAGGCCGGCGACGAACTCGCTGAACTCTGCGCTGCGAATGCCGATGATCAGGCCCGGGTTGGTGCAGAACTGGCCGCAACCCAGTACCACTGAACCCGCCAGTTCCTTGGCCACGGTGGCGCCACGCGCTTTCAGGGCGCCCGGCAGGACGATCACCGGGTTGACGCTGGACATCTCGGCGAACACCGGGATCGGCTGCGGACGGGCAGCGGCCATGTCGCACAGGGCGCGACCGCCTTTCAGCGAACCGGTGAAGCCGACAGCCTGGATGGCCGGGTGCTTGACCAGAATCTCGCCGACGCCACCGCCGAAGATCATGTTGAACACGCCCTTGGGCATGCCGGTTTTCTCGGCGGCGCGAATCACTGCGTCAGCCACGCACTCGGCAGTGGCCATGTGGCCGCTGTGCGCCTTGAACACCACCGGGCAACCGGCAGCCAGAGCCGAGGCGGTATCGCCACCCGCAGTGGAGAAGGCCAGCGGGAAGTTGCTGGCACCGAACACGGCGACCGGGCCGACGCCGATCTGGTACTGACGCAGATCCGGGCGCGGCAGCGGCTGGCGATCCGGCAGGGCGCGGTCGATCCGTGCACCGTAGAAGTCACCACGACGCAGCACCTTGGCGAACAGGCGCATCTGACCACTTGTACGACCACGCTCACCCTGGATGCGGGCAGCAGGCAGGGCGGTTTCGCGGCAGACCAGGGCCACGAAGTCGTCACCGAGGGCGTCGATTTCGTCGGCGATGGCCTCGAGGAACTCGGCACGACGCACGGCCGACAGATTGCGGTAGATCGGGTAAGCGGCAGCAGCAGCCTGGGCGGCAGCGTCGACTTCTTCCGGCGTGGCCTGGATGAAAGTGTACGGCAGCGCTTCACCGCTGCTGGCGTCGAGGCTCTTATGCTCGACGGTGCCGGCGGCGCGGCGCTCACCGCCGATGTAATTGTGGCCAGTCAGACTCAGCATGGCGTTCTCCTGTCAGTGCATGGCGGGCAAGGCGCCATCGGGACAATGAATGAGGCCCGGCTGCAGGGCCGGGGTTCACAACCGCCTGCGCAGTTGTAGGATGTATGATAAGTGACAACAATACATTTGTCCTGCTTACCGTCCAACAACCGGAGAATGCGACCCGAGATGGCGATCAGGAACTGACCGCCCGCCCCTACGGCTCGCTGCGATAGTGCAGCGGCGCCATGCCGAACCAGCGCATGCAGGCCTTGTGGAAGCTGCTCTGATCACGAAAGCCGAGCTGCGCCGAGATGTACTTCAGGCTGCGCGTGCTGTTGCGCAGCAAGCTGGCGGCCTGACTTCGCCGGGCGCCGTCGAGCAGGCGCGTGAAATTCACCGCGTCACGCGTGAGGCCATGCTGCAGACTGCGCTTGCTCATGCCGAGCTGATCCGCCACCTCGCTGAGACCAGGGCTGATACCGAGACTGAGCTGCGCGCTGAGCACTCGGCGCACTCGCGCCTCAAGCGAACCGTCAACCTGCTCGTCCAGCCAGGTTTTGGCGTACTCCAGGTGCAGGGGATGCAAGGCCTCCGCCGCCGTAGGCAAGGGGATGTCACCATCGGTCAGGCTGAAGGTCATGCAGTTGCGCGGCGCGCCAAAACGCAGGTTGTCGCCGAACAGCCGGCGCAACTGTCGCGTGTCTTCGGGCTGCGCATAAGTCAGCTCCAGTCGCAGCGGCAAGGGCCGTTCGAACGGCGCCAGCCAATGCACCGCGCCAAGTGCCAGCGCCGCACCGGCGTCGATGAAGGCACGAGGCGCCTGCCCACCGACCGCACCGATCTCAAGCCCGACCAGTCGCAGCCCATCGGCGTCCTGCTCGAGAAAGAGGTGCGAGCCGTCGCTGGTCAGCGGGTGATAATCGACCATGTGCTGCAACGCCTGCCCCAGGGTCGGGCTGGACATCATGGCGTAACTCTTCACTCCCAGTACGCAGGGGTGGAAGTGTTCATAAGCGCGCAAGCCCATGTCCGCATCGCCGCTCGTGGCCACCAACTGCTCCAGCAAGCGATAGACCTGCAACACAGGCGTCGGCGCATCTCCCGCGAGTAGCTGGGCGAAGCCGGACAGGCCTTCTTCGGGCAACGCACCCTGACCGACGAAGGCCTTGATCAGGATGCGAAAGCAGGCGCTGGTAATCGAATGCATCGATGTTCTCTCGTGCGTTGGTCGGGTAGCGCGTGATGACTGAGTGCCAGTGCCCACGGACATGCGATTGGTTTCCGGGAACACTTCCCACCGCAGCGCGCCGATGGGACGATAACCGCCGTAGGCCTGGCGTCAGCTTTACGTCGTCAATAATACCACCGAGCTCCGCTCTCGCCGGCAGCCGGCGCGGCCCGTCCAGTCAGGCCACACGCCTCTGAAGCAAGCCTGACCGACCACTAGCGATGCAAACGGCATCGCAATTCTCCACACCCTGTTTAACCCGCCATTAGCAGGAGTGCTTGTCTCCCGCCGATGCGGTCGTTGCTTTACTCGACAATGGCCTCACCAAAGGAAAGAAAATGATGTACGGCCAAGCGAAACGCCTGATCTGCCGCCGGGAACCGGCATGAACCGTAGCTCCATGCTCATGCCGCCCATTACCGTTGGCTCACTGGACGATCTCCAGCGTGCCCACGTGTTCTACGACGAACTGCAGCGCGGGCACTTCTGCCTGGCGTTCCAGGCGGTAGTCGCGACGCATGACCCCGAGCGGATCCTCTATCGGGAAAGCCTGTTACGCCATGAAAACGGCGGCTTGGGCTTCAACCCCTTCCCGCTGCTCGAACGCCTGCACGTTATCCGCCCCCTCGACCACCGTGTGCTGAACACCATGATCGGCCTGCTGCAGGCTCATCCCGGACTGACCCTGGGCTGCAACATTTCGGCCCTGAGCACCATCATGGATAAGGACTGGGACAGCACGCTCGAGGTGCTGGCTGGCGATCAGTCCGTTGCCCGGCGCCTGGTCGTGGAGATCACCGAAAGCACCGTACCGCCCTGCCATAACAGCGCCGTCGAGCTGGTCACGCATCTGCGCAACAGCGGTTGCCAGGTGGCGGTAGACGACTTCGGCTCGGGCTTCGGGACACTGTCTTTCATCCAGCAAAGCCAGCCGGACATCATCAAGATCGACCAGAGCTACATCCAGCGCGCCCGCACCAATGCGCAGGGCGAACTCACCCTCAAGTACCTGCTGGAACTGTGCAAGACGCTGGCCCCTTGCGTGATCGTCGAAGGCATCGAAACCGAAGAAGACCTGCAACGCGCCCAAAGCCTCGGCAGCGAATGGCTGCAGGGTTATCTGTTCGGTCGTCCAGGCTTCGCCCTCGCCGACCTGCCCGGCATTCAACGGGTATCCGCTTGATCATCACGCTCTTCACGCTGTGCCGGATGGCGCGGCGCTCTTTTATGAGGTTGGTATGTTGTTGAGAAAACTCAGGATCGGCACGCGGGCGGCGGCGAGCTTCGCCCTCCTGGCCGTGCTGGTATTACTGCTGGGCGGCATCACCTTGACGCAGATGAAGCGTATGGACGTCGCGTCCGACGACGTCGCAACGAACTGGTTGCCGGCCATACTGGCCCTCGAAGACATAAGCATGAACATGTCCCGGGTCCGCGCCTTGACTCTGCGCACTCATATCATCCGCGATGCCCAGCAACGGGCCGCCGATCAGGCGAAAATAGAAGAGTGCAAGCATCTCCTTGAGCAAGCCGAGCAGGCCTATGTCGCGCTGATCAATTCAGACGAAGAGCAGCATGTCTACGAGCGTTTTCGGGAAGAGCGCGAACGCTACATGAACACGCAGATGCAGGTCATGAATGCGATGAGCGTGGGCGATGAAGCTCAGGTTCAACAACTGGTCGCAGGCGACTTGAGCGCGCATGCCAATGCCGTCGTCGTCGCCTTGCAGGCCTTGGTAAGGCAGAACGAGAAAGGCGCCAAGCTGGCTGCTAGCGAAAGCAAGTCAGCCTACAGCAACGCCAACGAGGTGGTGCTGATCGCTCTTGTAGCCGCCATCGTCAGTACCATCGGCCTGGCTGTGCTGCTCACCCGTAGCATCACCCAGCCACTGGCTCAGGCCATCAGCATCGCACGGGACATTTCCGCCGGTGACCTCAGCCACGACTTCTCTGCCCAGGGCGCGGATGAACCGGCGCAGTTGCTCCAGGCACTCGACACCATGCGCCACAACCTGCGCGATACCCTGCAACAGGTCGCCGATTCCTCCAGCCTGCTGGCGTCCTCGTCCGAGGAGCTGCACGCAGTCACCGAAGACGGCAGACGTGGCCTGTGTCAGCAGAATGCCGAGATCGAGCAGGCCGTCACCGCCGTGACCGAGATGACCGCAGCGGTGGAGGAAGTCGCACGCAACGCCGTGAGCACTTCGCAGGCCACACGCGATACCGATGAAAGTGCGCGCCACGGACATGCCCAGGTCGGCCGGACGATCGATTCGATCCGCCTGCTGACGGCGGACATCGGCAGCGCGGGTGAAGAGGTCGGCCTGCTTGCGAGCAACGTGCGCAATATCGGTCAGGTGGTCAACGTGATCCGCGCCATCGCCGACCAGACCAACCTGCTGGCGCTCAACGCCGCCATCGAAGCGGCGCGTGCCGGCGAGCAGGGCCGTGGCTTTGCCGTGGTAGCCGACGAAGTCCGCGCGCTGGCCCAGCGTACCCAGCAGTCCACGGGTGAGATCGAGCAGATGATCAGCGCCATTCAGACGGAAACCGAGCAGGCCGTGGCCACCATGAACGCCAGCCGGGAGCGCGCCGACTCAACCCTGGAACTGGCCCAATCGGCCGGCGAAGCGCTGGACAGCATCACCGAGGCCATCGCCACCATCAATGAGCGCAACCTGGTCATCGCCAGCGCATCGGAACAGCAGGCGCAGGTGGCGCGAGAAGTTGACCACAGCCTGGTCAATATCCGTGACCTGTCGCTGCAGAGCTCTGCCGGTGCAGACCAGACCAACGCGGCGAGCCAGGAGCTTTCACGCCTGGCCGTGGCGCTCAGCACACTGCTGACGCGCTTCCGTCTTTGAGCCTGTGATTCACACCGGCGCACTGGCCTGCATCGAGGGGCGCTGGGCGAAGGCCTGCTGGAATGCTGCCAGGCCAGGATGAGTGGTACGCCAATCGAGGTCGGCAAAGCGGAAATCCAGGTAACCCAGGGCACAGGCGACACCGACCTGTGCCAGATCGAGCGGGCCGTGTAGCTGGTCGATCTGGCGCTCCAGTTCCGCCAGCGCCCGCTGCACCTTGCCCAGTTGGCCGTCCAGCCAGGCTGGCCATTGCAGTTCGGCTGGTCGCACGCCGCGCTCATAGCGCGCCAGCAGGGCGGCGTCCATCAGGCCGTCGGCCAGAGCCGCCAGACGCAGTACCGGCCAGCGCGCGGCACCATCCGGTAGTAGCTTCGTACCTTGATGCTGGGTATCGAGGTATTCGCAGATCACCCGGCTGTCATAGAGCACCTCACCGTCATCGGTCAGCAGTACCGGAATCTTGCCCAGCGGATTGAGCGCGTTGACCCGTTCGTTCAGCGTGGTCGGCAGCACGGCGGTATCGAGCAGTTCGATGCGCGCCAGCAAGCCGGTTTCGGCGGCCAGCACGCGAACCTTGCGCGCAAAGGGTGAAGCGGCGGCGTAGATCAATTGCATGGAAGCTCCCTTGAGCACGTGAAGATGGGACGAAGCACCGCACTACAGCACAGTTCTTCCGCCAAGGTCATCCGCACTATCTGGGAATGCCCGCAAAGTCGCACGTCGATACACCGCTCATTCCTGCAGATGCGGCACAATCGGCCATCGCTGGAAAAGGACAGGCCGATGCTGATCGATGAAGAACTGACGCTGAAAAAACTGGAGGTCTTTCTCGCCTTCATGCGCAGCGGCAACCTGGCGCGTGCCGCCAGCGAGCTGCAGACCAGCAATGTCAGCGTGCACCGCGCCATCCACTCGCTGGAGAGTGCGCTGCGCTGCCCGCTGTTCAAGCACGAGGGGCGCAACCTGATCCCGCTGGAAAGCGCCTATGTGCTGGAAGAGAAAGCACAGAAACTGATCCAGGATGCCCAGGAAATGGTGCGCCTGACCCGCGAGGCGGCCGGCTTCGGTGCCGAGCGTTTCAAGCTCGGCGCGCTCTATTCGCTGACGGTGAAGACCGTACCGCAACTGATCATGGGCCTGAAGCTGCGCCGCAGCGAGCTGAACATCGACCTGGTACTCGGCTCCAACGTCGACCTGCTGTACAAGCTGAAGAATATGGAGCTGGACGCCATCCTGATTGCCCTCGACGACAGCGTCAGCGACCCAGACTGCGAGCAACTGGCGCTGTTCTCCGATGATATCTTTCTCGCCGCGCCCAACGACTCGCCCTTCGCCGAGCACACCGAGGTGGATCTGGCTGACCTGCGCGACTCCACATTCATCACTCTGACCCAGGGCTACGCCACCTTCCGCGATGGCGCGCGGGTATTCCAGCAGGCCGGTTTCGAACCGAAGGTGGCGATGCAGGTGAAGGACATCTTCACCCTGCTGAGCATGGTCAGCTCCGGCGTCGGCTACGCCCTGCTGCCAGGGCGAGTGGCGGCGGTGTACGAGAACCGGGTGAAGCTGATTCCGCTGCAGGCCAAGTACCACCTGCAGCAGCATATCGGCGTGGTGTTCCTCAAGGCCAAGGAGCGCGACCCCAACTTGCTGGCGCTATTGGCCGAGTGCCGGATGTACAGCCGGCAGTCGTGAAGGCATGAAGCGGGCAAACCCCAGGTGACAATGCCCCCCCCAGGGCACGACCTCGCCGAACGCCACTCAGGCCGGCTTGGGCTTGCGCAAGGTCGTTAGCAGCGGGCGCAAGCCAAGCAGCAACACCAGCACGGTAAAGGCCAGTACGGTGGCGCTGATCGGCCGCTCGACGAAGGTCATGAAGTCGCCACGCGACAGCAGCATGGCACGGCGGAAATGCTCCTCCATCATCGGCCCGAGCACGAAGCCCAGCAGCAGCGGTGCGGCGGGGAAGCCAAGCACGCGCATGGCGTAGCCGAAGGCGCCGAACAGGGTCACCACCAGCACGTCGAAGGCGCTGTGGTTGACGCTGTAGGTGCCGATGCAGACGAACATCAGCACCGCCGGGAACAGCAGATGGTACGGCACCATCAGCAGGCGCACCCACAGGCCGATCAGCGGCACGTTGAGGATCACCAGCAGCAGGTTGCCGATCCAGAAGCTGATCACCAGGCCCCAGAACAGCGAGGGCTGTTCTGCCATCAACTGCGGGCCAGGGGCTATGCCGTGGATCATCAAAGCTCCGAGCATCAGCGCCATGGTCGCGCTACCGGGAATGCCCAGCGCCAGAGTAGGGATGAACGCGGTCTGATCGGCAGCGTTGTTGGCCGACTCCGGCGCGACGATACCCTCGATGGCGCCCTTGCCGAAACGCTCTGGCTCGCGTGCAAGACGACGCTCGGTAGCATAGGCGAGAAACGCCGCGATGGACGGGCCGGTGCCTGGCAGGGTGCCGAAGAACGAACCGATGCTCGAACCACGCAGCATCGGCCACCAGGAGCGCTTGAGGTCGTCACGGGTGGGCTTCATCGCTGCCAGGCGCAGTGAGCTACGGTCGACCTGCCCCCCATCGACCTTGCCGATGCTGGCGATCACCTCGGCCACGCCAAACAGGCCCATGGCCAGGGCTACCAGGTTGATGCCGTCGGCCAGGTCGAGCACGCCGAAATCGAAACGCCGCGTGCCGGTATAGATATCGCTGCCCACGGTGCCGAACAGGATGCCGAAGGCCACCATGATCAAGCCCTTGAGCAGCGAGCCGCCGGAAATGTTCGAAGCCGCGACCAGACCTAGCAGCATCAGCGCGAAATACTCCGCCGAGGAGAAGCTCAGCGCGTAGTGGCTGATGGTCGAGGCCAAGCTCATCAGCAGGATGATGCCGAACGAGCCACCGAAGAACGACGCCACGGTGGTCATCAACAGCGCCACGCCGCCACGTCCTTGCTGCGCCATCGGATAGCCGTCAAGGCAGGTCACCGCACTGGACGGAGTGCCCGGCACGTTGAGCAGGATCGAGGCTGTGCTGCCGCCGTAGCTGGTGCCGTACCAGATCCCGGCGAGCATGATCAGCGCGGCGGTAGGCTCCAAGTGGAAAGTCATCGGGAACAGCATGGAAATGGCCGCCAACACACCGATGCCCGGGATGACCCCGAGCAAGGTGCCCATGAACACCCCGACGAAGCAGTAGAACAGGTTGTACCAGGAGAAGGCGGTCTCCATGCCGATCAGCAGATTGTCAGCGAAGGACATGCCGACACCTCTCAGAACAGGTCGAAATTCATATCCAGCGCGAGCTGGAAGATCAGGTAGGCGAGCAGCGCCAGCGCGACGGCTAGCAGCAACGCTTGTTTCGCACGGGTCTTGCGGTCAGCCATGGCGGAAATCAGCACCACGCCGAGCACGGCCGGGATCAGTCCGGAAAAAGTCACCGCGACGGCGAAGAAACCGATGGCCCCGAGCACCAACAGTGCCGGGCGCCACTGCACCGCCATACCCTCACGCAGACCCGGACGCCACCAGGCGAACAAGGCCAGCAGCGCGCCGAGCACAGCAAGAACGCTGCCCATGGCCACCGGGAACATGCCCGGCCCCATGCGCTGAATGCTGCCGATGCTGTAATGGTTGACCGCATAGAGCGCGATCACCAAGCCGAACACCGCAATCAGCAGGCCGCTGATCGCGTCCTGATAGTTACGCTGTGACATTGCGAACTCCTCGGGAGGCCGGGCGCGATGCACACCGCACCCGGCAACTGCAGCCTTAGTTGACGGTGGCGCCGGAAACCTTGATCACGTCGTGCCAGCGCTCGATTTCCTGGGTCAACAGGTTGGTGAAGTAGGCGCTGTCTTCGTTGAGCACCGTGCTGCCTTCAGCTTCCATGGCCTGACGCACCTTGTCCGAATTCAGTGCTTCGTTGATCACCCTGTTGAGCTGGGCGACGCGCTCGTCGGAAAGCCCGGCCGGGCCGACCACGGCTTTCCAGTCGGCGGTCTCGAAACCGGCGAAACCGCTTTCGGCCACGGTCGGCACGTCCGCCAGGATCGGGCTGCGCTGCGCCGAGGTGACGGCCAGCGGCCGCAGCGAACCGGAGCGGATGTGCGGCAGTACACTGGGCATGCTGCCGATGTAGATGTCGACCACGCCCCCCATCACATCACTGATGGCCTGGGCGATGCCTGGGTACGGCACGTGGGTCAGCTCGATGCCGGCCTTGCTTTGCAGCAGCTCCAGCGACAGATGCGCCACGGTGCCCGAGCCGGGTGTGCCGAACAGCAGACGGCCTGGTTCGGCCTTGGCATCGGCGAGAAAGCTGGGCAGGTCTTTGATCGGCGAGTCGCTGCGGGTGACGATGACCATGGGCTGGGTGGAGATCACCGCGATCTGGCGGAAGTCCTTCAGCGGATCGTAAGGGATGTCCTTGTACAGGCTCGGATTGACCGCCAGGTTGGAGGTCTGACCGATGGCCAGATTGAGGCCATCGGCCTTGGCCCGGGCCAGCTGTGCCAGACCGATGTTGCCGCCAGCGCCCGGACGGTTCTCGACCACGAAGGTCCAGCCGGTGCTTTCGCTGATCTGCTGGGTCAGCTGACGCGCGGAGATGTCAGTGCCACCACCTGGCGGGAACGGCACGATGAAATCGATATTGCCCCGCGGATAGTCATCCGCGTAAGCCGGGAGCGTCGACATGGCCAGAGCGAACAGGGCACTGGCCGTTAGCTTTCTTGTGATTTTGCCGATCATGGGGCGATCCTCGTTGGGGCTTCCTGATAGCCGTGGCAATGACTGCCTCGGCCCTTTTTCTCTACGCAAAGGCGGCTCGGTAAAACCCGGGCACACCGTTCTGACGACCGGCAGGCAGGCCGATCAGATCGTCAAATAGCAGGAGACAGGCGCCAGCCGGGCAGCGGCAGACGCAGACTGCGGCGCAAGGCAGCAGACACATGAGGAGTGGGGCTGACAGCACGGCGCAGGAGCGCCAATGGACAGCGGGCAAGGCTGCAGCCAGGCGCCCGCCAGGGAAATGCTTCGACTCATGGTGCGGACCTTGTTGTTCTATTTCACCAGGGGCAGACCGGGCCTGCCGCGAATAGGCTGAAGCCTATCATAAAGAAATGTCATTTCAATAATGCCATTCCTGTTTTGTCACGGCCGCGACCACAGGAAAACCCTTTCAAAGCACATCGATCACTAAAAAAAGCGCAATAACGCTAATTAAATGCTTTATTCCGGAAAAGTCAGCAGATTTTGGATGGAAGAAAACCAGACCCCATCCAGGCGGCCCAGACCTCAAAATCCTAAAATAAGAATATCGTTCTATTAATTAAAATCTAGAAACGATAAAGCCGGGCCGGGTTGTCCACCAGACAGGCCTGCAGCTGGCGGCTATCCAGCTCGCGCTGCAGGAACGCCAGCATGTCCGCCGAGCGGGGCAACGGCTCGGCTGTCATCACGTGCGGCCAGTCGCTACCCCAGAGGCAGCGTTCGGTGTAGTGCGTGAGCAGATAGCGCAGTGGCGCAGCAAGATCGTCATAGCGACCGGGCTGGCGGCTGACTCGGGTCGGCGCCAGCTTGACCCACACCCGCCCACTGTCGAGCAGGCGGCTCAGACCAGCCAGATCCTCGGCACTCCCCGGGGCGACATGGCCGCAGTGATCAAGCACCAGCGCCTGCCCTGCCGGCAGTTCGCCGAGCAGTGCCAGCAGCGCTGCATAGCGTTGCGGCTCGGTGTTCAGCTCGACATGCCAGTCCTGCTCGGCTGCCCGCGCGGCCAGCGTCGGCAGCCGCAGCAGGTCGTTGATACCGAGGCGAGTGCGATCCTGAATGCGGATTGCGCGCACGCCGGCAGCGGCCAGTTCAGCGAGGTTCTGGCTGTGCTCGTCGATCATCACCACGCCGCGCAGCTCGATATCCGTGACACTAAGCAGCACCTCGAGCAGATGGCCGTTGTCGCTGCCATCGATCGACGCCTGCACTAGCACTGCGCGGTGCATGCCCTCGACCTGCGCCTCCTGACGGAACGCCTCGATGCTCTTGCGCGGCGGCTGATAGCTGGCCTCGGTATAGTCACGGGTCGGCGAGAACACATGGATATGGCAATCACATATCGGCGCTACAACGGGCAGGCGCATGGTCAGACTCCGCGACGCGCCTGGCGCAGGCGCTGCCAGGCCGCCACGAGCATGCACAGCAGGGTCACTCCGAGCAGTGCCAGGACGATGGGCGAATTGAGGAAGATGTCGGCACTGCCACCTCCTGCCAGCAACGCCTGGCGCAGGCTCTGCTCCAGTGGCTGCCCGAGAATCAGGCCGATCAACAGCGGCGGCAGCGGGAAACCGGCACGGCGCAGGGTAAAGCCGACACCACCCGCAGCGAGCATGACGCCAACGTCGAACAGGCTGTTGTTCACCGAATATGCGCCGAACAGCGAAAGAATAGCGATCAGCGGATAGAGGTGGCGCGCCTGAATACGGATCACGTGCACCGCGCCACGGAACATGGCCAGGCCGAAGATCACGCAAGGGATCGACAGCAGGATCAGCGCCAGGAAGATCGCGTAGACCTCCACACCATGGTCACGGAACAGGAACGGCCCAGGGGTCAGACCCTGCAACATGAAGGCACCGAGGATCACGGCGGTCACCGCATCACCGGGAATGCCCAGCGCCAGGGTCGGCACCAGCGCTCCGCCGGTCACGGCGTTGTTGGCAGCTTCCGGCGCGGCCACACCTTCGACTTCACCCTTGCCGAAGGCCTCCTTGCGTAACGAACGCGAGCGCGCCAGGTTATAGCTGACGAAGGCCGGCACGGTGGAGCCGATGCCCGGCAGAATGCCGACGAAGGTACCGATCAGCGACGACAACAGCAGCGTGCTGCGCATCCGCCACATGGCCACAAAGCCTACCTTGCCACTGTCCACCGCCACCGGATCGGCCTGCAGCAGCTCGCCACGACGACGGTCGAAGACCTGTTGCAGCACTTCGGACATGGCAAACAGGCCGATCAGCACTGGAATCAACTGCAGACCATCCTCGGCTGAGAAGCTGCCGAAGGTGAAGCGCGGCAGGCCCTCGATGGGGTCGAGACCTACGATGCCAGCGGCGATGCCGACCAGCACCATGATCGCCGAATCGAGCCTCGAGCCACCGCCGAAGAGGACGATGATCGACAGCGCGAAGAACATCAGCGCGGCCATCTGCGCCGGGCCGAAGTCCAAGGCGAAGGCGGCCAGCGGCTGCGCCAGGAGAACCAGCACCATACAACTGAACAGGTTGCCGAACACGCTGGCATACAGCGCCACGCGCAGCGCCTCACCGGCACGCCCCTGGCGCGCCATGGGGTAACCGTCGATCACGGTCGCGGCCGATGAAGGCGTACCCGGCACGCCGAGCAGAATGGCGGAGATAGAACCGCCGAAGATCGCGCCCTGGTATACCCCCAGCAGCAGGATGATCGCCGGAACTGGCGACATACCGAAGGTCACCGGAATCAGCAGGGCGATGGCCATGGTCGGGCCAAGACCCGGAATGGCACCGATGATGATGCCGACGACCACACCACAGACAGCCGCGACCAGCACCCATATATCGAACAATGCATAAAAGGCTTCGAGAAGCATGGCAGGCTCCGCCAGTCAGGGAAGAGGAATGTTCAATGCGTAGCGCGCACCAAACGTGACCAACGCGGCCACCGCCAACGGCAGGAGCAGGCCGAGCAGCAGCCGCCGCTCACCCAGCACCCAGGCCAGCAGCACACCGACCGCCGCCGCACAGAGCAGAAAGCCCAGCGCATCCATGAACAGCACAGCAGCGGCGATCAGCAGGCCGATCAGCAGCACACGCGCCCAATCCAGCAGCGAACCGGGCGCATCCTCCAGACTGCCTCGCCGCACCCACAGGCGCAGGCCGCAAGCCAGCGCCAGCAAGCCGAGAACCAGGCGCGGGAAGAACCGCGCATCCGGGCCGCTGTCACCGAAGTCGAACACCAGCACCTGACTCTGCAGGGCGAGCAGGCCGACCAGCGCCAGCAAAAGTAGGAATGTGACAGCCATACTCTGCAGGCCGAAACGCCGTGGGCTGGCAGCCGCGCCGCCGGATAGCTTGGCACTCATCGTTTCAGCTCCTCGGCCAGGTTGCGGTAGACCACCAGATTGCGCTTGATCACTTCATCCATCTGCGCGCCAGACATGATTCGCACCGGCTGGCTGAGCTTGTCCATGTCTCGAGCGAAAGCCTCCGAGCCTGCCGCTTCGGCGAACGCCGCACGCAGACGCTCGACGCGTTCGGCGGGCACGCCACGCGGCACCATCAGGCCGACGATGGAGGGGAACTCGATGGCGTAGCCGGCTTCGGTCAGGGTTTGCACCTGCGGGAAATCCGGATCGCGACTGTCATCGAGGACGCCGAGTAGTCGCAGACGCTCACTCCTGACCATATCGCGATAGGCGGGCACCAGGGCAATGTCGATATGCCCGCCGAGCAACGCCGCCGTCACGCTGGATGCACTGCTGAAGGGCACGTGCTGCAGGTCTGCATGGGTTTTGCGTGCCAGCGCGGTGAAGGTCAGCCGCGGGCCACTCAGAGCACCAGCAGTGCCGTAGGTCAGGCGCTTGCCCGAAGCCGCCGCACGGATCAGCTCATCCAGCGAGTGATAAGGACTGTCGGCCCGCACCAGCACACCATGATAGGGGCCGGAATAGTTCATCAACGAGGTGAAGTCGGCGATCGGGTCATAGCCGACAGGGCGCAGCGCCGGGGTCACGAACAAAGGCGACGAGGTGGTGGCGATCAGCGCGTAGCCATCGGGTTTGGCCGCCACCAGCGCGCGCATGGCATTGATGCCACCGCCACCAGGACGGTTTTCCACCACCACCGGCTGCCCCAGCAGCGGCTCGGCCAGCGCCGCCAGGCGCCGGGCGGAAATATCCGTGGTGCCGCCCGCGCCATAAGGCACGATCAGCGAAATGGCGCGGCTCGGATAATCAGCGGCGCTGGCCATGGATACGACACTCCACAGCAGCACGGCCATGAGGGCACGAAGCCCCTGGCGAAGCATGTCGCCGGCAAGTAGCACAGTCATGGGTTTTCCCTTGTTGTTATTGTGGGAACGGGCGCCAGTGGCGGCGCCCGGCTTGTATCAGGCGTCCGGCAGCAGGTGGCGGTTGACCACGCAGCGCGGCTCCAGTGCCTCGCCAGCCCAGTGGGCGACGATCTGCTGCACCGCCAGCAAGCCGACACGATCCTGCGACTCCTGGGTATTGGCGCCCACGTGCGGGGTCGCTACCAGATTGTCCAGCGACCACAGCTCACTGTCTGCCGCCGGCGGCTCCTGCTCGAAGGTGTCCAGCCCGGCCCCGCCGATCTCCCCAGCACGCAGCGCGGTGATCAGCGCCTGGCTGTCGATCAGTTCACCACGCGCCGTATTGACCAGGATGCTCTTGGGCTTCATCCGCTTGAGCTGCTCGGCGCCGATCAGGTGGCGGTTATCGGCGGTCAGCGGACAGTGCAGGCTAATGACGTCGCACTCTTCGAGCAGGCGCTGGAAGTCGCTTTCACGGCTGACGTTGTCACGCTCGGGCAAGTTCTTAAGGTAGGGATCGAAGATACGCACCTGCATCTTCAGTGGCGCTACCAGATCGAGCAGGATCCCACCAATCGAACCCAGACCGACCAGGCCCAGGGTCTTGCCGGACAGCTCCACACCCTTGGCGGTGGCCTTGTCCCAGTGCCCCGCACGCATGCGCCCATCCAACCAGGCCACCTGACGGGCCACGGCGAACATCAACGAGAAAGCATGCTCGGCTACCGACTGCGCATTGGCAGCCAGGGCGATGGTCACCGGGATATTGCGCTCGGCAGCAGCCTGGATGTCGATGGTGTCGTAGCCCACGCCATGCTTGGCGATGATCTTCAGATCGGGCGCGGCCTCGATCAGCTCACGGCCGAACTTGCCCTGACGAACGATGGCCGCACCGGGTTTTTCGGCAGCGATGATGGCGAGGAGTTCGTCGAGCGGCGCATAGGGACGGGTCGGGATGACCTTGACGCCCTGTTCGACGGCGAACGCCATGGCAGATGGCGACAGCGCCGGGCCTGTGACCAGGATGCTTCGATTCATGGTGCGTACCTTGTTCTTTTATGTTCACCAACGGCAGGGCGACCCCACCGGAGCTAAAAGAAGACTACCATAAAGAAACGGCATTTCAAAAATACGAATCTACATAAAAAAATAACGCCAGAAAACTCGCAAAAACTGCGTAAGCTCGACAAAAGAACGGATATTCAGCAAGAAAGGTCGATGCCTTTTGCAAAAAAGAAATGGCGTTTCTAAAAAAGCAATGGCATGAGTCTGGAGGCCTATGGATCATCGACCACGGATGAGGTGCGCGGCCGGCCAGCCTGACCAACGCACCGTGACAGCTCAGCAGGCCTCAGCCCCAGGCGAACTCGGCCTTGCATCCCAGGCTGCGCGCCAGATCGGACGCAGACTTGCAGAACGTCTCGCGCAGAATGCCGGCACGCTCGGCGGTGAGCCGGCTGGCAGGCCCGGAGATCATCAGCGCACCGACCATCTCATCACCCGCACCGAAGATCGGCAGCGCCATGGCCGCCGCATGAGGGTCGGTGACCCCGCTGGAATAGAACGGCTCGGTGAGGCTCCGCGCCTTGTCGATGCTGGTTCGCAGCGCCTGGGCGCCGGCAGCATTGTCCATTGGCCGCATGTCACCGGGCTGCAGGTGCAGACGCAGACGATGCGGGGAGTTGACCCGATACTGGCACAGGCGATAGGCGCCATGGCGCACATAGAGGGAGGCCGTTTCGCCGGTCTCATCGGTAAGCGCCTGCAGCACTGGCATGACATGGCGCTCCAGATCGAGGGCATCCTGATAGACGGCATTGAGGCGCATCACTTCGCTGGCGAGCTGGTAACGGCCGTCTGCCATGCGATTGATCAGACCGAAGGTTTCCAGCGACACCGTCAGACGCATGATGGTGCTTTTGTTCAAGCCGGTACGCTCGGCCAGCTCAACCAGCCCCAAGGAAACATCACCCACCTGAAATGCCGTCAACACGGTCAGAACGCGGTCGGCCGAAGCAACGCCACTGACAGCCGGGCGGGGGCGTGTTTTGATCATCGAGAAATCCTCATCGACAGACGGTTATCGGTTTGCCAGGCATTATCGAGTCCCGGCAACCCGATGCGCCAGACTTGTGGCGAGTTGCATACAAATGAGGAGCGCACCGACGCCAAGGGCGGCGGTGCACGCGTGCTTCGATTGCCTAACGACGCCCCCAGCCCGAGGCCATCGGATGTCCGGCCACCGGCAACTCGGCGCGCAGAATCGAGCCCGAGTCGGATTCGGTAATGTACAAGGTGCGCCCGTGCGCCCCGCCGAACGCGCAGTTGGTGGTGCCCAGCCCCTTGGGCGAACGCACTACAGCGATCGGAATACCGAGGGCATCATGCACCCACACCAGGCCCATACCGGTCTGACAGACCACCACGCCATTGTCGCACGTCAGCGACAGACCATCTGGGCCGGCACGGCCGCCAGAAAATTGTAGGAACAGCCCGGCCTTGACTACCCGCTGGCTCTGCGAAAGTGGCAGTCGCCAGACCGCATTGGCCCGAGTCACCGCGACATACAGGGTGTGGCCGGCCGTATCCAGCACCAGCCCGTTGGGGCTCGGCACCTTGTCGATCAGGCAATCCAGGCGGCCGCTGTCGGGATACCAGCGATAGACACGGCCACTGGGATCCTGCAGGCCGGTCTGCCCCTGATCGGTGAAATACAGCGCACCATCAGGGCCAAAGTGCAGATCGTTGCAGCCCTTGAAGCCTTCGGTGTCGGCATCACCGAGCGCGGTCTCGACCCGGCCGCTGGCCGGGTCGAGGGTCATGATGCCGTTGCGGAAGTCGGCGATGAAGATGCGCCCCTGGGCGTCGATCTTCAGGCCGTTGGGCTGGCCGTCATACTCGGCCATCAGCTCGACCTCACCGGCTGGCGAGGCGCGAAAGATACGCCCGAAGGGGATATCGACGAACCACAGGTTGCCCTGCAGATCGAACGACGGCCCCTCGATGAAGCTATCGACCGGCGCACCGCGGCGGTTCTTGTCCGCCCAGTAGGATCGCGCGCCGGGCCGGCGCAGCGAAGCGGGTAGCTGGGTGAATACCTCGGCCTCGATCAGCAGCGGATCGGGATGGGGAAATGCCATGATTCAACCTCCAGCAGTCAGATTGGGCAGCCACAGGGCAATGTCGGGCAGGCCTATAAGCAGCAGCAGGAAGGCCAGGATGATGGCGAAGAACGGCAGTACGCCCATCACCACGTCCTCCACCCTGGTTTCGGAGTCCGAGCCGGCCACCACGAATAGAATTACCCCCAGTGGCGGCGTCAGTTGACCCAGCTCCACCAGCACGACGACGAAGATGCCGAACCAGATGGGATCCACGCCCAAGGCCATCAGGGTCGGGAAGATGACCGGCACGATGATCGCGATCATCCCCAGGCCTTCCATGAAACAGCCGAGAATGGCGAACACCAGCATCAGGATCAGCAGCAAGCCGACCTTGGACAACCCGGCATGCGCCACCCAGTCGACGAGGCTCTCGCCCACCCCGGAAAGCGCCGTGGCATAGGCGAAAATCATCGAGACGAACACGATGAACAGCACGTTGCCGCTCATCAGCAGAGTGCGCGAGATGGCCGAGCGCAGCATGGCCAGATTCAGCCGGCGGTACAGCGCCGCGATCAGCATCGCCCCAACCACGCCCAGCGCACCAGCCTCGGTCGGCGTAGCCAGGCCGCTGTAGATGCTGCCGAGAATCATCAGGATCAAAAGACCGAAGGGGAACACGTCGCCCAGCGCCAGCAGGTAGTCCCGCAGCGAGCGCTGCTGGGTATCACGTGGCACCAGATCCTTGTCGATCAGTGCACGAGCCATGATCAACAGGCTGTAGCAGGCGCCGAGCAGGATGCCTGGCAGCAGACCGGCAGCGAACAGCTTGGCGATCGAGGTTTCGGTGAAAGTGGCATAGATGATCATGGTGATCGACGGTGGGATGAGAATTCCCAGAGTGCCACCGGCAGCCAGCGAGCCTGCCACCAAGCGTCGGTCGTAGCCTCGAGCGGAGAGTGCAGGCAGGGCCACAGTGGACATGGCCGCCGCGGTCGGCGCACTGCCGCCGGCCACCGCTGCAAACACGCCGCTGCCGACGATATTAGTGTGCAGAAGGCCGCCAGGCAGGCGCTTCACGAACGGCGCGATGCCGTTGTACAGACGGCCACTGAGGCCACTGGCCAGGAGAATCTCGGCCATGAAGATGAACAGCGGAATGGCCGCCAAGGTGAAGCTGTTGGCAGAACCCCAACTGACCAGGCCGAGCGCCTTCCAGCCGGCCACGCCCTTGAGCAGGAACAGGTAGATCAGCGCCGCGGCGCCCACCGCAAACTGCACCCACAGACCGCCGACAATCAGCACCAGCAAAGCGATGAAAGCAATGGCAGCATCCATCAGTCAGCCCTCTTGCCGCACAACGTGACGATCAGGTGTTCGATGATGAAAATGGCGATCATCGACAGGCCCAGCGGCACCAGTAGCTGCGGTATCCATAGTGGTGTCATCAGCGTGGTCGGTGCAACGTTGCCGCGCGCATAGGAACTCAGCACCAGCTTGCCGGTCTGCCAGATCAACACCCCGCACACCCCCAGCGCCACCAGTTGGAACAGCAGGTTGAGCATGCGCTGCAGGCCGGCCGGCAGCGTATGCAGGACAAAGCCGACCTGGAACAGGCTGTTGCTGCGCAGGCTGAGGCTGGCGCCGAACAGGGTGAGGCTGACGACGAGATAACCCGCCAGTTCTTCCACGACCTTCAAGGAGTGGTTGAAGAACGAGCGCGAAACAATCTCAGCGCACACCATCAGCACCAGCACAATCAACGCCAGGCCTGTAGTGCCACGCACCAGCGCCGCCATTGCGTCGAATAGGCGGCCCGCCGAAACCGGCCGGCCTGCATGCAGTTCTACTTCGCTCATCGTCGGCTCCGGGGCTTACTTGCCGAGGGCTTGCAGAACTTCGCCGAGCACTTTTTCGTAATCCGGGCCTGCGCTCCTGGCCCATTCGCGCCAGAACGGCGCCAGCTTCTGCTGGGCGGCAGCGATAGTCGCGGCATCGACCTCGACGATCTTCATCCCGGCCTTGGCCTGGTTCTGCTTCTGTACCTCTTCGTCTTCGACGAAGCCCTGATCGATCTTGACGATTTCATCGCGGACGATGGCATCGAGCTTGTCACGGGTGTCGTCAGACAGATCTTCGTAGGCATCCTGGTTGGCGATCAGCGCACTGAAGGCGTAGTTGACCGGCAAGCGGTAGTTGTTAGGCAGAAACTCGTGCCAGTTCTTCGCGCCCCCCGCGCTGGCCGTCAGTACGCCGTCGATCACGCCGCGCTCCAGCGCGCTGGGCACGTCGGTGCCGGCCAGGGTAATGGCCGAGCCACCGAAGGCTTCGACGAAAGCACCCTGCTCTGGCGAGGTGACACGGATCTTGCGCCCGGCCAGGTCGTTCACCGAATACATCGCGAAGCGGGTGAACAGTGTCTGTTGCGGGTATCGATAGCTGCCCAGGTAAGTCACGCCCTGCTTGGCGAAGCCCTCCTTGAGGTAGGGCTGCATGACCGTGTAGGCCTTATCCCACTCCTCGGCGTTATTGATCAGCATCGGCAGGTTGAGGATGCGCGCGATCTGCACGTTACCGGAGAAGAACAGGTCGGCTGCGAAGTCGACGATGCCGTCACCGGCGGCCTGGGTGATATCCGTGGAGGAAATCTGCAGGGTCTTGCCCAGATGCAGGGTGATCTTCAGGTCACCATCGGTTTCCTTGTCGATGCGCTGGGAAATCCGCTCCATGCCCTGCACGGCGGCAGTGGTGGAGACGGCGGAATAGGTGTAGCCGGTCCAGCTGGCGGCATGCGCTACACCGGCAGCGGCGCTACCGATCAATACCAGACTGGAAAGCAGATAGCGTTTGGCGAATCCCATGATCAGTTCCTCGTGACAACGTCTGTATGGCCCGGGCCTGACGAGTTGCCGATGCGCCACGCAGGGCCCGACAACCGCGTAAAGCCGTCTTGTTGTAATCGAACGGGGTCAGTGTCCTGCGCAGAGTGCGCGCTTGATGGGGCGCTGCGGCAGGCATGAGAGCGACGCGCCAGACCGCTCACGACGCGACGCTGCGCGTCGAGCGGTAACGGCCAGAGGCTCGTTGGCAATGATGTCAAGGCGCTCGTCGAGCGACGAAAAGGGGCGTAGCGGAGGGCTCTCAATGGCCTGCTCAGCAGCAGGAGGCATGGCTGAGGGGGCTGGCGCCGAGCCCGCTGCCAGGATGCTTCGATTCATGGTGCGTACCTTGTTCTTGTTGGTTCGTCTGCTTCCGGGAGGCAGCCCGGCGACGTTCATCCCAGACTATCATAAAGAAACATCATTTCAATAATAGCCTCTAGACTCTCGATGATTGGTGGACGCATGCCCATTCCCGTCGCATGAACATCAGGAATCTCTTATTTAAAACAGCAGAATCGACTATGCGGATGTTGTGTCCCGATACCTCACAGTGATATTTATGAAACGTCATTTCATAAACTCACAATAACGATCATCACGAGGTATCAATTCATGTCCATCGGATTCAGGGTGCTGTCCGCCGCTCGCAAGGTCAGCGCGGAGTGGGTCGAGCGTTTCCGCCAAGTCCCTGTCGCCTGCGTCAGCGACTCGATGAACCGGATGACTGCCGGAGGCTCACGCCTGCGTCCGATGCATCGCGGCGGCGTTCTGGCGGGCCCGGCCCTGACGGTCAAGGCCCGCCCGGGCGACAACCTGATGCTGCACTACGCCCTGGATATCGCCGAACCTGGCGATGTGGTGGTGGTGGACGCAGGCGGCGATCTGAGCAACGCCTTGATCGGCGAAATGATGGTGGCCTACGCTGCCACGCGTGGTGTCGCGGGTATCGTCATCAACGGCGCAATCCGTGATGCCGCCGCCATCCGTGCCGGTGACTTTCCGATGTTCGCCGCCGGGATCACCCATCGCGGCCCGTACAAGGACGGCCCAGGTGAAATCAATGTGCCGATTGCCATCGACGGCATGGTCATCGAGCCAGGCGATCTGATCATCGGTGACGACGACGGGCTGCTGTGCGTGCCCTATGACGAAGTCGCCGGGGTCTATGAACGTGCCGATGCCAAGAACCGCGCTGAAATCGCTCAGCTCGAGCGCATCGCTGCCGGACAGAACGACCGCCGCTGGGTAATCGAGTCGCTGCGTCAGAAAGGCTGCCAACTGCCTGAATGAGGCCACGGCCTGTGCCGCCTGGCACAGGCCGTTTTGCCCCGGAGGGGCAAATAAAAAGCCCGCCATGAAGGCGGGCGAAAGGTCAGCCTAGAAGGCCGCGCATCAGAAAGTAGAGCAAGGATGGGCCGAGCAGGCAGCCCAGGGCGGTGTAGAACGCAGCCGTCAGGCAGCCGTACGGCACCAGTTTGGGATCGGTCGCCGCCAGGCCACCGGCCACGCCGCTGGAGGTGCCCATCAGGCCGCCGAAGATCACCGCGCTGCGCGGGTTGTTCAGGCCGATATAGGGGGCGACGAAGGGGGTGGCCACCATCACCAGAATCGCTTTGATCAGACCCGCCGCGATGGACAACGCCATCACATCGGAGCTAGCACCAATCGCTGCGCCAGTGACCGGGCCAACGATATAGGTCACCGCGCCGGTGCCGATGGTGGTCAGGCTCACCACGTCGGTGTAACCAAAGGCCATGGCCACCGCCACGCCGGCAATGAAGGACGTGAACACGCCGACGAACAGCGCCAGCACCCCGGCGAAACCGGCGCGCTTGAGCTCCTCGACACTGACGCCGAAGCCGGTGGCAACGATGGCGAAGTCACGCAGCATGGCGCCGCCGAGCAGGCCGACGCCGGCGAACAGGGGAATGTCCACCAGGCCTTTCTGGCCGCCGGTATAGGCACCGCCGATATAGGACAGCAGCAAGCCGAGCAGGATGGCGATGGCCGAGCCGTGCAGACGGCCCTTGGTGAATTTGTCGGAAATCCAGTACGACACCCACATGGTGATGCCGATGATGGCGAAGCCGCTGAGCAGGCCGTAACTGGTAATGACCTTCATCAAAGATTCGTACATGGCAATCACCGTGGCGCTTTGGTCAGGGAGGGGGCAACGTCGGTTTCAGGCTTCTTTTGCCCGATACGGCTCAGTGCCGGTACCAGGGCGAAACCGATCACGACTGCAGCGGTGCCGGCGAGAATCGCCATCGGCCCGCCCTTGAGGGCGCCGTAGACGTTCTGCTGAGCGGCCATGGCGACCACGATGGGGATGTAGATGGCACTCCAGAATTCGACGCCCTGTTCCGACTTGCCGGTGAACAGGCCGCGCTTGTTCAGGTAACTCCCGAGAAAGATCAGCAGCATCATGGCGATGCCGACGCCGCCGACGTTGGCGGGCACACCGATGAGTTTGCCCAGCAGTTCACCGATGAAGATGCCCGCCAGGGTGCAGAACGCCAGGAAGGCGACACCGTAGATAATCATTGTTGTTGTCCTCGTCTTACGTATCGAAGTTGTTGTTTTTGTGCTTCGGTAAACGCTACGGCTCAGCGGTCGCGGCTTACCTCCTGACGCAACATGGCGTCGAGTGTATCCAGACGGGCACCGCTGAAGGCGATGGCCTGGGCGGGTTCGAAAACGCGACGGGCAAGGCCAGTCAGTACGCCGCCGGGTGGCAGTTCCAGGTGCAGACGTACGCCGCGTTCATAGGCGGTGACGAGCGTGGCCTGCCAGTCGACGACGCGGCTCATGTTGTAAGCCAGGTCGTCACGCAGGGTTTCGGGATCACGAATCAGGCGCGCCGAGCTGCCGCTCAGGTAGCGCACCTGCGGCGCGCGCAGCTCGACCTTGGCGAAGGCGGCAGCCAACTCGCGGGCCGGCTCATCGAGCAGTTCGCAGTGCGACGGCACGCTCATGGCCAGACGTTTTGCCGCGCCAGCACCGAGCGCACGAGCACGTTCGGCGACCTTCGCCATGGCGGTATCGCTACCGGCGATC
Source organism: Pseudomonas sp. FG29 (assembly GCF_057809355.1). Classification (NCBI taxonomy): domain Bacteria; kingdom Pseudomonadati; phylum Pseudomonadota; class Gammaproteobacteria; order Pseudomonadales; family Pseudomonadaceae; genus Pseudomonas; species Pseudomonas sp. FG29. The sequence continues at coordinate 106,863 of NZ_JBMDJU010000010.1, forward strand.
ACCAGTTGGGTTTCGGCATTGATATTGGCCAGGTAGACCGGGCCTTCGGCTTCGCCCAGCAGGCGTTCGATGCTGCTCTGATCGAGGCCGAGAATGGCGGTCATGCCGTAGCCGCTGGGGTAGGCGCGCTGCATCAGCTCGCCACGCAGGGCCACCAGGCGCACGGCATCGGCGAAATCCAGCGCGCCGGCCAGCACGGCGGCGGCATAGGCGCCGATGGATAGGCCAGCCACATAATCGGGGCGATGGCCGCGCTCGCTCAGCAGGCGCGCGGCGGCGACGCCAGCGATCAGCAGGCAGAGCTGCACGGCGCGGGTATCTTGCAGCGCCTCGGCCGAATCCAGCCGGCGTACATCTTCATTCAGGGCGGCGCTGGCCTGCTCGATACAGGCCTGCACCACCGACGCCTCGGGCAAGGCATGGAGCATGCCGGGCTGCTGCGCGCCCTGGCCGGGGAAGGCCCAGAGCGTGCTCACGCCGCCACCTGCTGCAATTGCCACGGGTCGCTGACCAGCAGCGGGCCGTGCTGGGTTTTCAGCAACACGCGAGGCGCCTCGCTGGCCCATTCGCGCAGCGCCACGGCGCCGTATGGAGTTTCCAGCTGCAGATCGATACGTCCCGGCGCCTCGTCCAGCAAGCGGCACAGAGTGCGCGCCCACTCGCGCGGCAGGTGATACGGCGCGCGCAGCGACAGATCGAGATCGCTGTCCGGATGCGCGGCGGCGATGCCGCTGGCCAGCTCGAAGCCCAGGCTGCCAGTCACGCCCCAGGCCAGGCCCAAGGCGTCCAGACGTGGCGCCAGCTCACTCAGGGCACGCAGCGCCGGCCAATGCGACTGCGCATGGTTGCGCCAGCGCCCGGCGCGGGCGACTGCCTGCGGGGTGACCAGACGGCTGATATCGCCCAGGCGCATCCAGGTAGCATGGCGTTGTTCACGCGCCGCGCCGCGAATACCCACCGCGATCCAGCCGGACTCGGCCGGCGCACGGCGCACCACCACCGGCACATGCCCGCCCAGGGCGGCACGAGCCCAGGCCGGCGCCTCCTGTGGCAGTTGCTCGGGGCACAGGCCCCAGAGCAGATCATGTGGACGGGGTGTCGGGTGCATCGGTATTTCCTATGTAGGGCGGGTGCAACCCGCCATTTCACGTGATTCAGAGTTGGCGGGTTTCACCCGCCCTACGTTTCACCACTGCGCGCGCAAGGCCTCACGTACCTGACTGGACGCCGCGCGGTTGATGGCGCCCAGGCGGTTGCGCAGGTCACGCGGGCTGGCGGCGATATCGGCCAGGGCGCGGCCCAGAGCGTCCTGCACGTGGGCCAGGTCAGCCGCAGTCGGCTGCGTCACCTGCTCCACATCGAGGATCTCCGCCAGCAAGCCGAGCGAGGCGTAGTTGTCCAGGTCGTAGGCCATCGGTGGCACCGTGGCGGCCAGTGCCTCCAACTCGTCGACGCTGCGCAGGGTGATGCGCGCGGCGGCGGCCTTGCCCATGGCATGCACCATCACCCCGGCATCGCGCAGGGCGATCAGGCGGTTGGCCTGGTAGCCGTGAGCGAGAAAGGCGCCGGACATGGCCTTGCCGACCAGTAGGCCGATTACCGCATGGCCGGCCAGGCGGGCACGGGCATAGGCGTCCACCGCGCCGGCCAGCGCCTGATGGATGCCATAGGCCTCTTCGCGGCGCCCGTAGGCCTGGCTCGGCACGTCGACGATGGCGATCAGTGCACGCTTGTGCGGGTTATCGCGATCCGCCTCGATGGCTTCATCCACGGCCTGGGCCAGGCCCCAGCCTTCGAGCAGGCCGACCTCGCCGTTGCGGGCGCGGGGGAATGGGTTGTTGGCGTCGGCGATCACCGCCAGATAGCGCACCGCCTGGCCGGCCAGTTCGCCATCGGCCACGCGCAGCGAGGCAGGCAAACCTGGTTGCGGCTGGGCGGCGCCGGCCAGGGCCTGGAACCAGTGCAGGCCGCGTTGTTCTTGTGCAGTTGTCATGTTCATGCTCCCTGGTAGGCGTTGCGCACGGCAGCGGCATCGGCCTGGACGGCGGTGTCGACAGCGCGCAGGCGCTCGAGGAACCAGGCGTGACGACGGCTGCGTTCCTGGGTCGGTTTGCCCTTGGCAAACAACCCATGCAGCTCGCGGCGAATGGCCTCGACGTCATCACTCACGTAGCCATCGACCAGACCGCTGGCGTGGCGCTGCTCACCGCCGGTCAGGCTCCAGATAAAGGGACGGTCGCGCGAGTCGTATTCGTCCAGCCCGGCCTCCTGCTCGATCACCTGCGGGCCGTTGAGCCCCAGGCGTGCTTCGCGGGTGACCAGCAGGTAGCTGCACAGCCCGGCGGCGATGGACATGCCGCCGAAGCAGCCGACCGGGCCGGCGACCAGACCGATCACCGGCTGGTACTGGCGCAGCTCGACGATGGCCGCCTGGATCTCGGCAATCGCCGCCAGGCCCAGGTTGGCTTCCTGCAGGCGTACACCGCCGGTTTCCAGCAGCAGCACGGCGCGGGTCGGCGTGCCCTGGCGGTTGTCCTCGGCTGCCAGCTCCAAGCTGCCTGCGATCTTCGCCCCGCCCACTTCGCCGAGGCTGCCGCCCTGAAACGCCCCTTCGATGGCGATGACCACCGCAGGCGCGCCGTCGATCAGCCCCTTGGCCACCACCACGCCGTCATCGGCCTGAGGCACGATGCCCTGCTTGGGCAGCCAGGGCGACATCAGCCGGGCGAAGGGGTCGAGCAGCTCGCGAAAGCTGCCGGCATCGAGCAATGCCCGAGCACGCTCGCGGGCACCGAGTTCAGTGAAGCTGCGCTGCGCCAGCAGGCGCGCAATGTTTTGCTCAGCCATGGTTCAGTTCCTCCAGGCCTTGCTCCAGGCGTAGGCGCACCACGCCCGGCGTGGCACCGAAATCATGAATGGCGATGTTCAACGCAGGCAGTTGCTGTTCGCGGAACATGCGCTCGAACAGTTGCTGCCAGCGCGGTGCGCTGCCGTTCACCGAGGTCACCACCTGGATCGCCAAGGTGCCAGCCTGGCCGGGTTCGAGCAGCACTTCCAGGTCGCCGGAGCCGACACAGCCCACCAGCGCGCGGCCCTTGGCCGGTTGCCCGGCGGGGAATTGAAAAGACAGGGTTTCCATTTCACAGACTCCCAAGCTGCGCCGGCAGGCCATGCTGCAGGCGGTCGAGGAACAGGGTGGCAGCGAGCAGATCGGCAGCGCCACCAGGCGAGGCGCGCAGGTGCAGCATGTCGCGCTCCAGATCACGCAACAGGCGGCGACCGTCGAGGCTGGCGCAGCCGCCAGCGGCTAGCACCGCGCGGGCGCCGCTCTGCATGCGGGTCAGCCCGGCCATGCCGGCGCGGTAGAGCACGCAGGTGTCGGCCAACTGGGTCATGATCGCCAGCAGGGCATCGAGGCGGGCGTTCTGCTCCCCGGCCCCGGCGGCCCGGCTGCGCGCCAGTTGCGGCAGCGCCTGCTGGATGACTGCCGGGAAGCCCAACTGCGCTTCCTCACGGGCGCCATGCACGCCGTACAGGCGGCAAACCTGCGCGCCATGGCTATCGCCGGTGACGGGCACAGCGCGGTCGTTGAGCAGGGCCAGGCGTGCGGCGCGCAGGGCGACCTGCGCTGGAGCCAACTCGCTGGGATCCAACGCGGCAGCGGCGCTGAGCAGCCCCAGCGCCCAGATCGCGCCACGATGGGTGTTGACGCCGCCAGTGACGCGCAGCATCTCCACCTCGCCTTCGCGACCGATGCGGCCGACGTCCTCACGCAGTGCCTGGTCGATCTCGCCACGCTGCTGGGCAGCCTCGGCCATGGCCTTGAAGCTGGGCCACAGAGCCAGCGCCGAGGCGTGCATCAGACCCAGGTGCAAGTCGGTGTGGGCGCCGCTGCCACGACGGTCGACCAGCCCCGGCTTGGGCGACAGGTCGGCCTCGTCGATCAGCGCATCGACGGCAAGGTCGGCCAACCAGTCGCTCAGCGAAAGCTGGGGCTGAATTGCAGTGAGTGCATTCATCACCAGCTCCTGAACTTGGCAGGCGGGTTGTACAGGCCGCCCGACCACTCGACCAGCTCGGCGATGCTCTTGGCCGCGAGCAGTTCGCGACTGGCATCGGTGCGGCGGATGCCGAGGTCTTCGGGCAGGGCGATCAGCCCTTCGCGGCGCATGCGCGCGGTGTCTTTCGGGTCATGACGCAGGCCGATGGCGGTGACGCCGGCCACGGCAGCGATCATCGCCTGGCGCTCTTCCAGGGTGCGCGCCTTGTACAGGTAGGCGATGCCTTCCTCGGTGAGCAGGTGGGTGACGTCGTCGCCGTAGATCATGATCGGCGCCAGCGGCATGCCGGCTTTCTTCGCCACATCGACGGCATCCAGACGCTCGACGAAGGTCGGTTTGCCGCCTTCCTGGAAGGTCTCGACCATCTGCACCACCAGCTTCTTGCCACGTTCGAGCAGCGGCGCTTCGCTGTCGCCAGGGCGCATGTCCAGCCAGGCTGGCGTCGAATGACGCCGACCGCGTGGGTCGTGGCCCATATTCGGCGCACCACCGAAGCCAGCCAGACGGCCACGGGTGACGGTGGAGGAATGCCCGTCGCCATCGACCTGCAAGGTGGCGCCGATAAACAGGTCGACCGCGTACTGCCCGGCCAACTGGCACATCATGCGGTTGGAGCGCATCGAGCCATCGCGGCCGGTGAAGAAAACGTCCGGGCGCTGGGCGATGTAGTTCTCCATGCCCAGTTCGGTGCCGAAGCAGTGCACGCTCTCGACCCAGCCGGTCTCGATGGCCGGGATCAGCGTCGGGTGCGGGTTGAGCGTCCAGTTACGGCAGATCTTGCCCTTCAGGCCCAGGGACTCGCCGTAGGTCGGCAGGATCAGCTCGATGGCGGCGGTGTTGAAGCCGATGCCGTGGTTGAGCGACTGGACGTTGTGTTTTTCGTAGATACCGCGGATCGCCATCATCGCCATCAGCACGTGCACCGGCTTGATATGGCGCGGGTCGCGGGTGAACAGCGGCTCGATATAGAACGGCTTGTCGGCCACCACCACGAAGTCGACCCAGGAAGCGGGGATGTCCACGCGCGGCAGCTCGTCGACGATCTCGTTGACCTGGAAGATCACGATGCCGTCACTGAACGCAGTGGGCTCGACCAGGGCCGGTGTGTCCTCGGTGCTTGGGCCGGTGTAGATGTTGCCGTGGCGGTCGGCCTGGAAGCCGGCGACCAGCGCGACGTTGGGGATCAGATCCACCAGCAGGCGCGAATAGAGTTCGATATAGGTGTGGATGGCGCCGACTTCCATCTGCCCGTCTTCGAGCAATTGGCCGATGCGCAGGCTCTGCGGCCCGGCGAAGGAAAAGTCGAGCTTGCGTGCGATGCCACGCTCGAAGAGATCCAAGTGCTCAGCGCGGCTGACGCTAGGCATGATCATATGCAGGTCATGCAGACGGCCGGGATCGGCCTTGGCCAGCGAGCGGGAAAGAAAATCCGCCTGCTTCTGGTTGTTGCCTTCGAGCACCACGCGATCGCCGGGGGCGATCAGCGCTTCGAGCGCCGCGACGATCTTGTCGCTGGGCAACACCACGCCATCGGCGAGGTTGCGCACCTGATCGAGTCGCCGGGCTTTTTCAGCGCGACGACGCGACCACTGCGGCGGTGGGGATATTGTTGTTGTCATTGAAGACTCCACGAGTTCCGCTGTCGTGGAGGCACCTTAGGGGCGTGACCAAGAGGTCATCAATCAAGCAGGTCGAGTAATCGTTACGCTCAGGTTAACGGTTGCTCAAGCACGGGCGTCTGCAGACTTGTCGGGGAGCGATTGGGAGGCGACCTTGGCCACCTGCGAGCGGTCACGGCCAAGTTGCTTGGCCTGGTACAACAGCTTGTCCACGGCGTTGAGGAAATCCAGCGGACGATCATGCGCGCCCGGCACGATGGTGCCCACGCCGAGGCTGATGGTGAGCATGGACGATACTGACGAGCGCTCGTGCGGTATGCGCTGCTGGCGCACCTGCTGGCGGCAGCGCTCAGCGATATGGCGCGCGGCAGCCTCGTCGGTTTCCGGCAGCACCAGGACGAACTCCTCACCGCCGAAACGGCCGAGGAAGTCCCGTGGCCGGCTGGCGGCGAGGCTCAGCGCCTGACCGACGCTTTTCAGGCAATCGTCGCCCTGGATATGGCCGTAATGGTCGTTGAACTGCTTGAAGTGATCGATATCCAGCAGGATCAATGACAATGGCTGCAAAGTGCGCTGGGCATTGGCCCACTCGGTGGCCAGCACGCTGTCGAACATGCGCCGGTTGGCGACGCCGGTGAGGCCGTCCTTGTAGGAATATTCTTCCAGCTGCTTCTGCAGGGTCAGCAGCTGTTCCTCGGTCTTCTTGCGCTCGCTGATGTCGAACATGAAACCGATCAGCGATTCCACCTCGCCGTTGTCGTCGCGCACAACATGCACCACGTCGCGAATCCATACGTAGTCGCCAGCGGCGGTCAGCGCACGGTAGTCGGCCTCATGGTCGACACCGTTCTGCGATTGCGAGATGCAGAATTCCACGACCCTGTCGCGATCATCCGCGTGGATGCGCGCCGCCCAGTCCTCGGCGCTGACCCAACTGGCCTGCGACCAGCCCAGCAGCGTCTCGATCTGCGGGCCGATGTAGGCGAAGGTCATGGTCTTCCAGTCGATCTTCCAGGGGATCGCCCGGGTGGACTCCAGCAGGGTCTTGTAGACCGCCTGATCAGTTGTTTCGCTCATGCTCGTCACCTCAGCCCGACTAGCGCCTGTTTATAGCGCAAAAGTTGGTCACCAAGGTGACGAGCTAGCGAATCCCGATCAGGACTCGCTGGCTTTCAGGCCGGCGTAGAGGCGGGTCAGTTCGTTGAGCTGGCGGAACAGGGAGTCGGTGCTGACGGTGATCACGGTGGGTACGACGGCCTGGGTGTTCTTCAGGTCGATGCCCTTGACGGTGAAGCCCCAGTGGGCGCGAGCACGGCGCTGCGCTGCGGCGATTTCTTCGTTCGGCGTACCACGGGCTTCCAGTTCGGCGAGGATGGTCTCGAAGTCCTGCACCGACTTCTCCAGTTTGGCGTTCAGATCCGGCATCGGCACGTTCCAGGTCTGGGCCATGTAGAGCATGGCGATGCGCTGGGTCTGCACGCGCGCCCAGCCGCTGCGGTTGACGGTCGCGCCCATCTCGCCGAGGTGCTTGGCCATTGCGTCGGTAACGGCCTGGGTCTGCTGCAGCAGGGTTTCGCTGGTGGCCAGCAGCTCGACGGCCTTGGCGTGATCCGGCTTGGCTTCGACCTGTTGGCGATAGACGGCCCAGGTGGCATCGACCTTGGCCAGCGCAGCCTTGATCTCGGGGTTGGGCGCATAGGCGTTGAGCGCCTTCTGGCTGGCGTCGAAGCGCTCGACGGTTTCCTTGAGCTGACGCTGGGCGGCGTCCACGCGCACGTCGGCGCCCAGCATCAGGTAGTCCTTGGCCATGCGCTGGCCCAGGGAGCGCTGCAGACCGGCCATGTTCATGGCTTCCGAGTCCGTGGTCTGGGCCCAGGCAGGCGCATGCACCAGGGCCGAAAAGCCCAGGGCGAGGAGGATCAGATACTTCTTCAACACGTCGGGTACTCCAAATTCGAGAATGAGGCATGCACCGGTCGGCCCTTGCCGTCGGTAGCGGGTCAACCCCTTGAATGCTGGGTTTTTATAGGAATGAGTAAAGACAGGAAACGCGAACGCGGCATCCCGGTACTGCGAAAAAGGGCGCGATGATAGCTGCTAAAACGCCATCATTCTGCGCAGCGGGTCAAGATTCGGATCAGTGGTCACTCGCACAGAGCAGTATGCCGAGCGGTAAAAAGACCGCCCACCGCCGGAGTGGGGGAGGCGGCCGGCAGTCAAGCGGGTGGTGATCAGGACAGCAGGCTGACCACCGTGGTACGGCTGATGTTGGCCTGGGCGACGACGGTCTGGGTGACGGCCGAATAGCTGCTGGGGCTGCGCCGCATCAGGTTGAACACCTCGCCGGCGAAGTCGCGCGCCCATTCGCGTTCGTTCTGTTCGGCATGGCGGGCGAGGAAGTCGCGGATTTCATCCTGGCGATGGCTGAGCTGCTCGCGCAGCGAGCCGATCTTGTCCAGCGCCGTGACGACCTCGTCGAGGGCGCGACGCAGTTCGCGCGCGCTGTCCAGACGCGCCGCATCGGGCAGGCGCAGCATCTGCTCCTCGTGGCTCACCACCGGCGTCTGGGTCTTGCTCGCCAGCGTGCCTTCACCCTGCACGCGCAACTCGCCACGCAGTTCCTGCCACTCGCTCTCGCGGGCGCTGAACTTGAGGCCGCCGCCATGATCCAGCTCGGCACGGATACCGGCCTGGCCGAGCCCGGCATTGAAGCGACGCAGGATCTGCTGCTCGCTCAGCCCTTCTTCCAGCACCACGGCCAACGGCTCGTCGAGCTTGCGCCCGGCGCTGAATAGCAGGGTTTCCTTGCCGGCCTGCTGCAGGGTGGCGATGGAGTCCAGCCCTTCGAGGGTGAAGCGGCTGCGTACCGGTTCATTGAGGCGCAGCCTGAAGCCGGCATCCAGGGACTGGCCGGAGCGTTGGCTGCGCTCGGCGAGCAGCTTGCGCACCTGATCGAGCTCGCGCTTGAGGTTGTCGCGATCACCGGCCTGGGCATTGCTCAGCTCACGGCTGAGACTGAGCTTGAGCTGGCCGAGGCGCCCGGCCAGTTCGCCGAGGTAGCTGTCGGCGGCCTGCATCGAGGTCAGTTGCTGGTTGAGCTGCAGGTTGAAGCTGGCGCTCTTGCTGCGCACCTGGGCCTGCGCCTGAGCCTGCTCGGCATTGGCCTCGCCACGGCGCACGAGCGGCGCTGACGGCTCGCCCTGCACCGGGCGACGGCCCTGCGGATCGAGGGAGGTGACGACCGGGAGCTGCTTGTCGACCTTGATCACCGCAGGCTCCTTACAGCAGGCTGAACAACGACATCTGGTTGATCTTCAGGTAGGTCTTCTGGGTCGCGCCCAGGGCCAACTGGTAGTTGTTCAGGTCGATGGACGCGCCCGCGTAGTCGAGCTGCGACAGCTCGCCCTCGATCTTCCGATTGACCAGGGACACCTCTTCGTTGCTGTCGGTCAGCAGGGTCAGGGCGTTCTGCCGGCCACCCAGTTCGGTGATGGCGCCGAGCACGCGGCCGTGGCTGTCGTCGAGGGTGTCGATCATGTCGCTGATCTGCTGGCGTACCGCCGGATCACTGGAGTCCAGGGCCGGATCCTGCAGGGTGTTGAGCAGCCCCCGCAGCTGGTTGAGCATGTCCACGCCCGTGCCGTAGACGCTGGCGGCGGTGACGTTCTCGTCGACCAGCACGCCGTTGGCCACGGCGGCCTGACGGTGCTTGTCATTGCCGGTCAGGCTGTAGGTCTGGGTCGCGGCATCGAAGCTCAGCGCCGGGGTGTCGCTGAGGGTGCCGGAAAACAGGTAGCGGCCCTCTTCGTCGCGCACGTTGGCGAAGCTGAAGAGGGTGTCTTCGATGATCGACAGTTCACCGGCCATGGCTGCCAGGTCTTCGCTGGTATTGGCGCCGTTGCCTGCCCAGATCAGCAGGTCACGCACGTTGAGCATGGCGTCGGAGGTGGACTTGAGGTTGGCCTCCTGAGTCGACAGGTTGCCGGAGACGTTGGCGATGTTCTTCGCGTATTGCTCCAGGCTCGCCTCCTCGCGCTGCACACGCAGCACCCGCACGCTGGCGATGGGGTCGTCGGACGGCAGCAGGATGCGCTGGCTGGTGGCCATCTGCTGCATCAGCTTGCTCAACTCGGCGGAACTGGCGTTCATCGAGTTGTGCATCATCGCGGTGATCTGCGAGTTGGTGATCCGCATCATGGTCGGGCTCTCTTATCGGCGCGTCAGAACGCGGCGAGCATGTCGTCGAACAACTGGTTGGCGGTGCTGATCACTTTCATGTTGGCCTGATAGGCCTGCTGATAGGTCATCAGGTTGACGGCTTCCTCGTCCAGGCTGACGGCGCTGACGCTGTCGCGCTGGGCCTGCGCCTGCTGGGTCACGGTGATCGCGGACTTGAGGTCGGCCTGGTTCTGCCGGCTGTCGCTGGCGACCTTGCCGAGCAGCCCGGCGTAGGCGTCGTTGAGCGTGACCTGGCTGCCGTTCAGGGTGATGGTCTGGTTCTTCAGCTCGAGCAGATCGAGCAGCACCTCGTTGTTGCCGCTTTCGCCAGCCGCCGAGGAGAACGCCAGCTGTTCGGCGGTGAGCGGCTCGATACGCAGCAGCGCCGTAGTGCTGCTGGCGTCATAGACGAACAGCGGCTGGCCAGGGTTGCCATTGAGGTCGAAGCCAGTGGCAAGCACGTCGTTGACCATCTGCGCCAGTTGGCTGGCCATGTCGTGCAGGGCGGTCAGGTTCGGCCGCAGGCTGTTGTACTCGGCATCATGCAGGCCGCCGAAGGCGCCGCCGAAACCATCCTGATGCAGGGGGAAGCTGGTGCCGGCGAAGGCCAGGCTGACTTCCTGCTCGCCACTGGCGGTCATGCTCACCTTGAGCTGGCCGGCAGTCGGCCCGGCCACCAGCGGCTGGCCGTTGGCCAGGGCGACGCTGACCGAACCATCCGCCGTTTCGTTGATGCGCAGCTTGGCATACTGGGTGAGGTCGCCCAGCAGGCTCTCGCGCTGATCGCGCAGCGCGGTGCTGTCACCCTTGACCGACTCGGTCTCGACGATCTTCTTGTTGAGCAGCGCGATGTTCGCGGTCAGGCCGTTGATTTCGGTAGCCATGGCCGTGCGCTGCTCCTGCAGCGCCTTGATCTGCGCATCGATGTTGCTGCTCAGGCCGTTGAAGCGCTGCGCCAGGTTGCCGGACTCGCTGATGATCTGCTGGCGCAGGGCGATGGAGCCCGGCGTGGCACTGGCCTCGCTGAGCGCAGCGAAGAACTGGTCGAGGCCGGCGCTGATGCTCGAACCGGTGCCGGACATCAGTGCTTCGAGCGCGGTCAGGTACTGCTGCGAGGCATCGTAGAAGTGCTCTTCGGTGGTGGCGCGCCACAGTTGCTGGCTATGAAATTCGTTGGTCATGCGGCGGATGCTGATCACCTCGACACCGCCGCCGACGCTCAGGCCGCCCTGCCCGGCCAGCGAACCGGTGACGGTCTGCAGGCGGCTGAAGCCCGGCGTCTTGACGTTGGCGATGTTCTGCCCGGTGGTGGCCATGCCCACCTGGCTGGCACGCACGCCGCTCATGGCGATCTGGTTGAGGGTGCTCACGACTTGCTCTCCTGGCGCTCGAACCGCATCGGCTGAGCAAAGGCCGCCAGACTGGCGCCCTGGGCACCGACGGCGGTGGATTCCGTTGTTACCGATGTATGGGCGACGGAATCTGCAGCGGACTTAAATGCCGGCTCGCGCCGGGCATCGGGCTCGTTGCCGAGGATGTTGCGGCTGGCAACGCTGCCCAGCAGTACGCCACTGCCGGCGCTGAGTGCGCTGGCCAGTTGCTGGCGGGTCTGCGCGCTCAAGGGCGCCTGGCTCTGCGCCTCGACGGGCGCGGCACGCGGCGCCTCGGCACGCAGCAGATCGCCGAGGATGCGCCGGGTATAGTCGCGGGTTTCCTGGAAGGGAATGCGCTCGATCCAGGCGCCGGTGCCGATCTCGCCACTGCGCGGGTCGCCATTGACCTTCAGCCACTCGTCGACACGTCCCGGGCCGGCGTTGTAGGCGGCCAACGCCAGCGCCTGGTGGCCGTCGTAACGCTGCAGCATCTTGTCCAGATAGGCCGTGCCGAGGCGCTTGTTGTAGGCAGCGTCGGTGGTCAGGCGCGCCTCGTCGAACGGCAGGCCCAGTTCGGCGGCCATGTCCCGCGCGGTATCAGGCATCAATTGCATCAAGCCGCGTGCGCCCTTGGCCGAGACGGCATCGACACGACCGCCGGACTCCTGGCGGATGACCCCATCGACCAGCGCGACGAAACCGGCCGAGCCTTTGTCCCAGGCCCGACCGAGGCTGTCGAGGCCACGCTGCCAGGTGGCGCGCAGCGGCTCCAGCAGGCTGCTGCCGGTGCGTGCAGGCAGCTCGGCCGAACGTGCCGCAGCCGCTGCACCATCAAGATCGGGGGCACTGTCGGCGCCGCCGGACAGCTGCTTGACCAGCATATCGGCGATGCCGGTCTGCTTGCGCCCGGCCAGGGTCTCGGCCAGCACTTCGTCGTAGAAGTCGCGCATGGTGTCCATCTCGCGGCTGCGCATCGGGTTGCCTTCGGCGAGCACGTCGCTGGCCTTGCGCATCTGCTTGAGGATCTGCTGCAAAAATAGCGCCTCGAACTGCTCGGCCGCAGCCTGCAGTTGCTGTTCACGGGCGGCGCCGATGCCGTCGGCAGCGCCACGCTGGCTGTTCATGTGTTGCGCGAGGGAAACGATGCTCATGGCTCAGATCACGATCAGTTCGGCGTTGAGGGCACCGGCGCGCTCCAGCGCCTGGAGGATGCTCATGACATCGTCCGGGGTGGCGCCCAGGCTGTTGACGGTATTGATGATGCTGTCGAGGCTGGCGCCATCGGGCCACTTGAACATGGCGTTCTTGTCCTGACTGACGGCCACGTCGGAACTCGGCGTGACGGCGGTCTGGCCGCCGGAGAAGGCGTTGGGCTGGCTGACCTGGGGGTTCTCGCTGATGGTCACGGTCAGCGTGCCGTGGGCCACGGCAGCGGCTTTCACCCGTACGCCCTGGCCAACCACCACGGTGCCGGTGCGGCTGTTGAACACCACTTTCGGCCGCTCACGGCCTTCTTCCACATCCAGGCCTTCGAGCATGGCCATGAAACCGATGCGCTGGGTGCTGGTGAGCGGCGCGCGAATGGAAATCTTGGTCGAGTCCAGCGCCGTGGCGGTGCCGCTGCCGAAACGCCCGTTGACCGCCTCGATCACCTTGGCGGCAGTCTGGAAGCTGGGCTGACGCAGGTTAAGCATGACCTCATCGCGGGTGGCGAAGTCGCTGGGGATCATGCGCTCGACGGTGGCGCCGTTGGGAATGCGGCCGCTGTTGGCGGAGTTGATCGCCACGCTGGAGCCGCTCTGGCCAGTGGCATTCAGGCCGCCAACGACCAATGCCCCCTGAGCCAGTGCATAGGTCTCGCCGTCAACGCCCTGCAGCGGTGTCATCAGCAGTTGGCCGCCACGCAGGCTCTTGGCATCGCCGAGCGAGGAAACGATGACGTCCACGCTCTGCCCAGGGCTGTAGGACGGCGGAATCTCGGCGGTGACGGTGACCGCGGCAACATTCTTCAGCTTGGGGTCGACGTTCGGCGGTAGGTTGATGCCGAACTGCTTGATCATGTTGGCCACCGACTGGCTGGTGAACTTCACCTGGTTCTTGTCACCGGTGCCATCGAGGCCCACCACCAGGCCGTAGCCGATCAACTGGTTGCCACGGATGCCTTCGATGTCTACCAGATCCATCAGCGGTACGGCCCTGGAAGATACGGGCCAGATCAGGATGCAGGCCACGAGAAGACGTTTGAGCATGCTGGAGCGCCTTTAGAGAGGAAATAGCGGGCTGGTGAAGAAGCGCGTCAGCCAACCTGCCGAGTTGCTGTCGTTGAGCGCGCCGCGCCCGGCGTAGGAAATACGTGCATTGGCTACGTTCTGCGAAGACACCTGATTGGCGCGGTTGATGTCGTCAACGCGCACCAGGCCAACCAGGCGGATGTATTCGTCGCCCTGGTTCAGGCGCAGGGCCTTTTCGCCCTTGATCAGCAGGGTGCCGTTGGGCAGCACCTGGTGCACGGTCACGGCGATGGAGCCTCGCAGGGTGTTCTGTTGCGAGCTCTTTGCCGAACCATCGAAATTGCGCTTGGCATCGGCCGAACTCTCCACCTGGTCATATTGCTTGCCGAGCACGGTGGGAATGCCGATGGCAGCGGTGGCCGTCTTGCCAAAGCTGGTGCCGGCGCTCTTGCTCGACTGGGTCGACTCGTCGAGCACCACGGTGAGGATGTCGCCGACCCGTACCGCGCGCTTGTCGCCGATCAGCGAGCCACTGTAGCCGCTGCGGAACAACCCGCCACTGCTGGCCGGCGGCACGCTGTAATCCAAGGGCAGTGGCTGATACTCGCTGGAGTCCTCGTCGGGCAGCATTTCGTTGAAGCTGGCACAACCGCCGAGCAACGATAGCAGGACGAACGGGAGCAGGCGCATCATGGCAATCACACGGTCTGGTTGAGGAACTGCTGCATGCCCGACGCGGCGTCGAGCACCTTGGCGTTGGCCTCGTAGGCGCGCTGGATGGAGATCATGTTGACCATGGCCTCGACCACCTGCACGTTGGAGCCTTCCAGCACGCCCTGCTTGAGGTTGCCGAGGCCCTCCTCGCCGGGCGCACCTTCGGCCGGCTCGCCGCTGGCCACGGTCTCGCGATAAAGGTTGCCGCCCAACGCTTCCAGACCACCCGGATTGGGGAAGTTGACCAGGGTGATCTGGCCCAGCTCACTGGGCTGGGTGTCACCGGCCAGCACGGCGGTCACGGTGCCATCGCTGCCCACGGTGAAACGGCTGCTGCCAGCCGGCACTTCGATGTTCGGCGTCAGCGGCAGGCCCTGGGCGTTGACGATCATGCCTTCGGCGTTGAGCTGGAACTGGCCGCTCTCGGTGTAGTAGATGTCGCCGTTGGGCGCCTCGACCTGGAAGAAACCGCTGCCGATGATGGCCAGATCCATCGGCTGGCCGGTGGTCTGGATGCTGCCCTCGGTGAACACCTTCTGCGTACCGGCGACGCGCACGCCGCTGCCGAGCTGGATGCCCGACGGTACGGTGTTGACCTGGTCAGCCTGAGCGCCGGGCTGCTTCTCGATGGCGTAGAACAGATCCTCGAACACCACGCGATCGCTCTTGAAGCCGGTGGTATTGACGTTGGCCAGGTTGTTGGCCACGGCGGTCATCGCCTTGTCCTGGGCGGCCAGGCCGGTCTTGCTGACCCACAGTGCGGAACTCATGTGCGTTACCTCGTCTGTCTGTAGCCCGGATGCAATCCGGGGAAATCGTTCCCGGATTGCATCCGGGCTACTCGTCGTATTCGGTCAACCAAAGGGCGGGCCGGGCAGCGATCCGCTGTAGGGTGGGCTTCAGCCCACCTGGTTCATTCGGCAATGGTGGGCTGAAGCCCACCCTACGAGCGGTTCCATCAACCGCCGCGAATCATGCGGTTGCCGGCATCGGAGAGGTCTTCGGCCGCTTTCATCATCTTCACCTGGGTCTCGAACAGACGGTTCAGGCTCATGGTCGCCACCAGTTGGTCGATGGCGCCGACGTTGCTCGCCTCGAGGTAACCGGACACCACCAGTGGCGTTTCCAGATCCTCGGCGGGCTGGCCGTCGGTACGCGACAGCAGGCCGCTGGCGTCCTTGCTCAGGGCGCCGGCCTCGATGTCGACCACGCGGATGCGATCGACCTCGGCGGTGACGAAATCGCCACGCGGGATGATCGACACCGTGCCATCACGGCCGACGCTCAGGCTGTCGTACTCGGGCAGCACGATGGGGCCGCCCTCGCCCATCACCGGACGACCGTTCAGGGTCAGACGCAGCTCGGCGTCGACCTGCAGGGCGCCGTTGCGGGTGTAGCGCTCGGTGCCGTCGTCACCTTCGACGACGAACAGGCCGGGGCCCTGGAGCGCCACGTCGAGGTCGCGACCGGTGGCCATTAGGGCACCGGGGGCGAGGCTCACGCCGTTGTTCTTGACCTGCGCCAGGTGCCGGCTGTCGTAGCCGTAGCCCTCGACGGCAACGGCCTGGGCCTGCTCCAGGTCGGCCCGAAAACCGGGGGTGTTGACGTTGGCCAGGTTGTTGGCGCGTACCGTGAGCGAGCTCATGGTGCGGCTGGCGGCGGTCATCGCGGTGTAACCAAGACGGTCCATGGGTCAGCCTCAGATCGCGCTGAACAGCACTTGGGTGAGTTCTTTGTTGGTGGTCAGCACCTTGGTGTTGGCCTGGTAGTTGCGCTGGCCCTCCATCAGGCCGACCAGTTGCTGGGTCAGGTCGACGTTGGAGTTCTCCAGCGAGCCGGCCACCATTTCACCGAACGGGCCGACGCCCGGCACACCGATCAGCGCCGCGCCGGAGTCGGCAGTTTCCACCCAGGCGGTACCGCTGACGTTCTTCAGCCCACCGGCATTGGTGAAGTTGGCCAGCGCCACCTGGCCCTGCAGCATGCGCTGGCCGTTGCTGTAGTTGGCATAGACCATGCCGTCCTTCTCCACCGACAGGCCGGTCTGCTCGCCGGCCGCATAGCCGCTGGCGCGGTTGGTGGTGACGACGAAATCGGAGCCGTACTGGCTGGAGGTGCTGTAGTCGATGGCGATGCTCATCGCATCGACGCCCGGCAGCGGGAACGCGACAGTAACCGGAGCCGCCGGGGTGGCCAGCGCGCCGTTGGTGCCGAAGGTCATGGCTTGCGGACCGGCTACGGAGGCGCCGTCAGCGTAGTAATGAGCGTCCCAGTTGTTGTCCGCGGTCTTGACGAAGTACTGGGTCAGGGTGTGTTCCTTGCCCTGCGAGTCGAACACCTTGGTGGTGTAGGTGGAGTTGTAGCTGTTGACGTTGGCCGGGTCGAACGGCGTGACCGTCGGTACATCCTCGTTGGCGTCCAGGTTCATGGAGAACTGGAGGGTGTCGGTGGCCTTGGCCGGCAGGTTGGCATTCTGCAGCTGCAGGTTACCCATGGCGCCGACCTGCAGGTTGCCGGCGGCGTCTACCGCGTAGCCCTGCAGCTTCTGCCCGGCGGCATTGACGATGAAGTTGTCCTTGTCGGCGCCGAACACCCCGGCACGGGTGTAGCTGATGTCCCCATTGCTGCCCTGAGTGACGAAGAAGCCACCGCCGGAGATGGCCAGATCCAGACTGCGCCCGGTGGTCACCAGGGAACCGCCCTGGCTGATGCTCTGGGTAGAGCCCAGCACTTCCACGCCCATCGCCTGGCTATCGGCGTAGATGCTGCCGAACTCGGTGCGCGAGGACTTGAAGCCGGTGGTGCCGGCGTTGGCGATGTTGTGGCTGATGGTGTTGAGCTGTTCGTTGACGGCACTGAGGCCGGTCATGGCGATATTGAAACTCATGGCGACTAGACCTTTGCAGAAGCTGGAAAAACGGTTCAGAGCAGACCGGCGGTCTGCGTCTGGCCAAATTCGGTGATGGTGTAGAAGGGCACGGAACCGACGCCGGCAACGTCCAGCACGGGGCCTTCGGCGCTAACGCGTACCTGGTTGACGCGGCCGGCCACCTCGACCTTGGGGTACTCGCCGCTATCGCTCTTGACCTCGACCTTGTAGCTACCCGGCGCCAGGCCCAGGGCGACAGGATCCACCGCGAAGGGCACGCGGCCAGGCTCCTGGCTGCCGAGATTGATCTCCTTCTTCACACCGTTGCTGTCAGTGAGCACCAGGCTCAGCTTGCCGGCAGCGTGCTCCAGGTTGATCTCGCCATTGACCTTGTCTTTGCCCAGCTCCAGTTGCTCGGCCGCCACCTTGACCTCCTGGCCGACCAGGCCGGCAGCGGTGAGGGTCTGCAGGTTGTCCAGCAACACCAGGTTGCTCTTGCTCATCGACGCCATGTTTTCCAGGCTCTTGACCTGGCTCATGGCGGCGAACTGGTTGAGGAACTCGGTGCTGTCCACCGGTTTGGTCGGATCCTGGTTCTGGATCTGCGCAACCATCAAGGTGAGGAAGTTGTTTTCCAACTGGGTCGCGTCACTGACGTTGACCGACTGCTTCACCGCCTCGTCGATACCGTAGACGGCGCTTTGCTGCGTATCGTTGCTGACGGTGGCCATCAGGATTCTCCGAGTTTGAGCAGGCCTTGCTGCATGCTCTTGAGGCGGTTGAGCACTTCGACGTTGGTCTCGAAGCTGCGGGTGGCCGACATCATGTCGGTCATCTCTTCGATCTGGTCGACGGGGGCGTAGAAGACGTAGCCGCGGTCGTCGGCCAGCGGGTTATCCGGCTCGTAGCGGCGTACCGGCTCGCGGGTCTCGCTGACCACGTCGAGCACCTGCACATGGGCGCCGCCCATGCCGGCGCTGCGGGTAAGTTGGTCGTTGTTGTAAACGGCAGCGAACACCGGGCGTCGCGCCTGGTATACGTCCTCGGCGCTGCTAGCAGCCGAGTCGGCATTGGCCAGGTTGCTGGCCACGGTATTGAGGCGCACGGTCTGCGCGTTCATGGCCGAGCCGGCGATGCGGTAGATGGAATCGAACGCCATGCTCAACGCCCCTCGATGGCTTGTTTGAGACCGCGCAGCTTCATGCTGATGAAGGTCAGGCTGGTCTGGAAATCCATGGAGTTCTTGGAGAACTCGGTCTGTTCGACACTCAGCTCGACGGTATTGCCGTCCTGCGATGGCTGGGTCGGCACGCGGTACTTGAGATCCGCCGTGCTGGCAGTGAATGGCTGCTGCGGATCGAGCCGCTGCATCTCGCCGGCGAAGTCGATGTCCCGCGCCTGAAAGCCCGGGGTGTCTTCGTTCGCCAGGTTCGCGGCGAGAATCTCACTGCGCTGCATGCGCAGTTCGAGCGCGCGCGAATGCAGGCCCACCACATCATCAATCCGTATACTCATCGGCCGACACCCTTACCAAGGTTTTGCATGCAGGGCCTTCAGCACAAAGCGTGCCCAACCCCAAAGGCTTGTATATGTTCTTGATTTACAAAGGCTTCACCGATTCTCCAGGGCCTCGCGGCGTCGCCCGTTTTCCGCATCGACGCGCTGCGCTGGGGAAATGCGGAAGCGCCTTTTCCGCCTGCGCCTTGCTGCTCCTGCTGGACACCACGAACGCCCAGGCCGGCCCCACGGCCGCCGAGCAGATCGACCAGGCCATCGCCAGCCACATGCAGCAGGAACTGGACGCGCAGGCTAGGCGCGAGGCCTGGAAAGGCATGCGCCACAGCCTCAGCACCACACTGTTGAACAATGCCGAGTCGCTCGCCACCTGTAGCCAACCCCTGCAGGTCGAACGGCGCAGCGACGATCCCTCGCCACTGGAGCGCCAACGCCTGGAAGTGAAGTGTGCCGATCAGGCCGGCTGGCAGGTCGTGGCCCTGGTGCAGGCCAACGTACAGCTGCCCGTGGTACACGCCGCGACGGTGATCGAGCGCGGCCAGACCATCAGCGCCGAACAACTGCAACTGCAGAACGTCAACATCGCGCGCAACGTGCGCGGCTTCTATAACGACCCGCAGGACGTGATCGGCCAGGGCGCCAAACGGCGCATCCGCAACGGCCAACTGATCGCCCCCAACCTGCTCAGCGAACCGCTGCTGGTGCGGCGTGGCCAGCAGGTGACTATCGTCGCCAGCCAGGACGGCATCTCCGCCTCGGTCAAAGGAGAAGCACTGGCCCACGGCCGCGCCGGCGAGGTGATCCGCGTGCGCAACATCGGTAGCCAGAAGGTGATCGAGGCGCAGGTGGTGGAAGAAGGGGTGGTGACCAGCACCTTTCGCTAAGCGGTACCGCCGGGGCACTGGTGGCGGGTTGCATCCGCCCTACGCCCGAAGCATCGGTGCGATACCTCACCATTGCCTGGTGGGTTACGCGGCGTACACCCTTTATCCGAGTCTGAGACACCCACACCGCTCACCCACGGGTAGCCCGTAGGGCGGGTGAAACCCGCCGGCGCCTTATGGCGGGTTGCACCCGCCCTACGCTCGACGCATCGGCGTGATACCTCACCATTGCCTGGTGGGTTACGCGGCGCACACCCTTTATCCGAGTCTGAGACACCCACGCCGCTCATCCACGGGTAGCCCGTAGGGCGGGTGAAACCCGCCGGCGTCTTGTGGCGGGTTGCACCCGCCCTACGTCCAACCTTCCAGGCGCATGGTGGCGCGCACCAGGCGCTGCTCTTCCTGCTCGATCTCCTGCAGGTTGTCGCGGATGCTGTTGATGTGGTCGCGCGCGGCGCGCTGGGCCTGTTCCGGCAGGCGTTCGATCACTGCGTGGTACAGCCGTGAATGCTGACGGTCGATCTGGCGTTTCTGCGCCGGGCGGTGATAGAGGTTGTTCACCGAGGCGAATACGGTGCTGAGCATCAGGTCGGTCAGCGACTGCAAGGTGTGCACCAGCACCGGGTTGTGCGAGGCCTCGCAGATGGCCAGGTGGAAGGCGTGGTCGAGGCGCGCATGCTCGCGTGGATCGACCGGCTGCTCCTGGGCATGGGCGGCGAGCATCTCCTCGTAGCGCCGGGTCAGGATGACGAAGTCTGCCTGGGTGCCACGCAGCGCCGCCAGGCGCGCCGATTCGCCTTCGAGCAGGCCGCGCACTTCCAGCAGGTCATAGAGGGTGCGCGGCTGCGAGCCGAACAGGTGCATCAGCGGGCTGGCATCGCGCTCGCCACTCAGCTTGGCCACCCGTGAATCACGCCCCTGCGCTGTCTCGATGATGCCGCGCCCACGCAGCACCTTGAGCCCTTCGCGCAGGGCCGAGCGAGAGATGCCCAGCTTCTCGCACAAGCGTCGCTCGGACGGCAGCGGCTGGCCCACCTTGAGCACACCATCGACGATCAGCCGCTCGATGCGCTCGGCCACCACGTCACTCACCTGGCGCCTCGTCGTGCCCTGTTCGGTGTCCATTTTCACCTCACCCAAACTGGTCGTACCAGTGCAGAAGATTGTGCGGGAATGCTTCGAGCAATACGCGAAGCCCCAAGAATCATAAGCCCCTGCGCACGAATTTGTTGAAAGGTAGGCGAAAGAAACTGGTCATACCAGCAGGTATCGCGATGGACGCGGCCCGTCGGGCCGCCTAAACATGCAGGCCAAGGTCGCGGCATGACCGCCAATAACAACAACGTTCACGATTGAGCCTGCCATGAGCATTCTGTACGACGAGCGCGTCGACGGCGCGCTACCCGAGGTCGACAAGACCGCCCTGCTGGCCGAGTTGCGCCAGCGCCTTCCCGACCTCGACATCCTGCACACCCAGGAAGACCTCAAGCCTTACGAGTGCGATGGCCTGTCCGCCTATCGCACCACGCCCATGCTGGTGGTGCTGCCCGAGCGCATCGAGCAGGTGCAGCAGTTGCTCAAGCTCTGCCACGCCCGTGGCATACCGGTGGTCGCACGCGGCGCCGGCACCGGCCTGTCCGGCGGCGCGCTGCCGCTGGAAAAGGGTATCCTGCTGGTGATGGCGCGCTTCAACCAGATTCTCGAGATCAACCGCGAAGGGCGCTTCGCCCGCGTCCAGCCCGGCGTGCGCAACCTGGCGATTTCCCAGGCGGCCGCCCCCTTCGACCTGTATTACGCCCCTGATCCGTCCTCGCAGATCGCCTGCTCCATCGGCGGCAACGTCGCCGAGAACGCCGGCGGCGTGCATTGCCTGAAGTACGGTTTGACCGTGCACAACCTGCTCAAGGTGGACATCCTCACCGTCGAAGGCGAGTTCATGACCCTCGGCAGCGACGCCCTGGACGCGCCGGGTTTCGACCTGCTGGCGCTGTTCACCGGCTCCGAAGGCATGCTCGGCATCGTCACCGAAGTAACGGTCAAGCTGCTGCCCAAGCCGCAGGTGGCCAAAGTGCTGCTGGCCGCCTTCGATTCGGTGGAAAAAGCCGGCCGCGCCGTGGGTGACATCATCGCCGCCGGCATCATCCCCGGTGGCCTGGAGATGATGGATAACCTCGCCATTCGCGCCGCCGAAGATTTCATTCACGCCGGTTACCCGGTGGAGGCCGAAGCCATCCTGCTCTGCGAGCTGGACGGCGTGGAGGCCGACGTCGCCGACGACTGCGAGCGCGTACGTGAAGTGCTGGAGAAAGCCGGTGCCACCGAAGTACGCCTGGCTCGCGACGAGGCCGAGCGGGTGAAATTCTGGGCCGGGCGCAAGAACGCCTTCCCCGCAGTCGGGCGCATCTCGCCGGACTACTACTGCATGGACGGCACCATCCCCCGCCGTGAGCTGCCTGGCGTGCTGCGTGGCATCGCCGAGCTGTCCGAGGAGTACGGCCTGCGCGTGGCCAACGTGTTCCATGCCGGCGACGGCAACATGCACCCGCTGATCCTCTTCGATGCCAACGTGCCTGGCGAGCTGGAGCGCGCCGAAGCCATCGGCGGCAAGATCCTCGAACTCTGCGTCAAGGTCGGCGGCAGCATCACCGGCGAGCACGGCGTTGGCCGCGAAAAGATCAACCAGATGTGCGCGCAGTTCAACAGCGACGAGATCACCCTGTTCCACGCGGTGAAGGCGGCGTTCGACCCCAGCGGCCTGCTCAATCCGGGCAAGAACATCCCCACCCTGCATCGCTGCGCCGAGTTCGGCGCCATGCACGTGCACCACGGCCAACTGCCCTTCCCGGAACTGGAGCGTTTTTGATGTCGCATGATTTCGACGCCAGCGCCGCGCTGCTGGAACAGGTCAACCACGCGCTGAACAGCGCCACCCCGCTGCGCATCCAGGGCAGCGGCAGCAAGGCTCATCTGGGCCGCGCCACGAACGGCGAGGTACTGGATACCCGCCAGCATCGCGGCATCGTCAGCTACGACCCCACCGAACTGGTACTCACCGCTCGCGCCGGCACGCCGCTGGCCGAGATCGAGGCGGCGCTAGAGGCGAACAATCAGATGCTGCCATGCGAGCCGCCGCACCTGGGCGATGGCGCCACCCTGGGCGGCATGGTTGCCGCCGGGCTGTCCGGCCCGCGCCGGCCCTGGGCCGGCTCGGTGCGTGACCAGGTGCTCGGCACCCGCGTGATCACCGGCCAGGGCAAGCTGCTGCGTTTTGGCGGCGAGGTGATGAAGAACGTCGCCGGCTACGACCTGTCGCGCCTGATGGCCGGCAGCTTCGGCTGCCTCGGCCTGCTCGCCGAAGTCTCGCTCAAGGTGCTGCCCAAACCACGCCAGGTGCTCAGCTTGCGCCTGGAAGTGGACGCCCTGCATGCGCTGAACAAGCTCGCAGAATGGGGCCAACAGCCGCTGCCGATCAGCGCCGCCAGCCATGACGGTGCCGCGCTGCACCTGCGCCTGGAAGGCGGCGAAGGTTCGGTGCTGGCCGCGCGCCAACGCCTCGGTGGCGAGGAGATCGACAACGGCTACTGGCAGCAACTGCGCGAACAGCGCCTGCCGTTCTTCAGCGCCAGCGGCACGCTCTGGCGCCTGTCGCTGCCGGCCAATAGCGGTCTGCTCGACTTGCCCGGTCGCCAGATGATCGACTGGGGCGGCGCGCAGCGCTGGCTGAAGACCGACGCCGACGGCGAGCTGATTCAGCGCGTGACGGCCAAGCTCGGCGGCCACGCCACCTGCTTCGCCGCCGGCCAGGCGCAACCTTTCCAGCCGCTGGCCGCGCCACTGCTGCGCTACCAGCGCCAGTTGAAGAACCAGCTCGACCCCCAGGGTATTTTCAACCCTGGCCGCATGTACGCCGAGGTATAAGACGTGCAGACCAATCTGAGTGAACAGGCCAAACGCCTACCGCGCGCCGAAGAAGCCGAACGCATCCTGCGCTCCTGCGTGCATTGCGGCTTCTGCAACGCCACCTGCCCGACCTACCAGCTGCTCGGCGACGAGCTGGACGGCCCACGCGGGCGCATCTACCTGATCAAGCAGATGCTCGAAGGCAATGAAGTCACGGCCAAGACCCAACAGCATCTGGATCGCTGCCTGACCTGCCGCAACTGCGAAACCACCTGCCCGTCCGGCGTGCAGTACCACAACCTGCTGGACATTGGCCGCGAAGTGGCCGAGCAGGCGGTGCCGCGACCGCTGAACGAGCGCCTGCTGCGCCAGGGCCTGCGCGCCGTGGTGCCGCGCCCGGCCTTGTTCAAGGCGCTGACCCAGGCCGGTCTGGCGCTGCGCCCGCTGCTGCCAGCCACGCTCAAGGCCAAGCTGCCGCGTGCGGTTCGCCCGGCCAAGCCGCGCCCGACCGAGCAACATGCGCGCCGCGTTCTGATGCTCGAAGGCTGCGTGCAGCCGGGGCTGTCGCCCAACACCAATGCCGCCACCGCGCGCGTGCTGGATCGCCTCGGCATCAGCATCACGCCGATCCGCGAGGCCGGCTGCTGCGGCGCCGTGGACTACCACCTCAACGCACAGGAAGCCGGGCTGCAACGCGCGCGGCAGAACATCGACGCCTGGTGGCCGGCCATCGAAGCCGGCACTGAGGCCATCGTGCAGACCGCCAGCGGCTGCGGCGCCTTCGTCAAGGATTACGGCCACCTGCTCGCCGGTGACCCGTCTTATGCGAGCAAGGCGGCGCGGATCAGCGCCCTGGCCAAGGATCTGGTCGAGGTGCTGCAAGGCGAGGCGCTGGAGACGCTGCAGGTACGCGCCGAACAGCGCCTGGCCTTCCATTGCCCCTGCACCTTGCAGCACGCGCAGAAGCTCGGCGGCGCGGTTGAAGGCGTGCTGACGCGCCTCGGTTTCGGTCTGACGGCGGTGCCGGATAACCACCTGTGCTGCGGTTCTGCCGGCACCTATTCGCTGACCCAGCCGGAGCTGTCGCGGCAGCTGCGTGACAACAAGTTGAACGCCCTGGAAAGCGGCAAACCCGACGCCATCGTCACCGCCAATATCGGTTGCCAGACCCATCTGGACAGCGCCGGCCGGACGCCGGTTAGGCACTGGATCGAGATCGTCGAAGAAGCGATGGGCTGAAAGCCTGAACCCTCTCCCCCGGCCCCTCTCCCGCAAGCGGGAGAGGGGAGAAAAAGCCAAGAACACGAGGTATGCCATGCAACACAAAGCCGTACTCAGCCAGAACGAAGTCGCCCAGATCCTCCAGGCGGCCCGCAGCGAAGCGCAGCAACAGGGCTGGGCCGTGGCCATCGCCGTGGTCGACGATGGCGGTCATCCGCTGGCCCTGGAGCGCCTCGACGGCTGCGCGCCGATCGGCGCCTACATCGCCACCGAGAAGGCTCGCAGCGCTGCCATCGGCCGCCGCGAAACCAAGGGCTACGAAGACATGGTCAACGGCGGTCGTACCGCCTTCGTCAGCGCGCCACTGCTGACCTCGCTGGAGGGCGGCGTACCGGTGCTGGTGGACGGCCAGGTGGTCGGTGCCGTCGGTGTATCCGGGGTCAAGGCCGAACAGGATGCGCAGGTGGCCAAGGCGGGGATAGCAGCGCTGTAAAGACTGACGACAGCCTGTAGGAGCCGCGCCTCGCGGCGAACAAAACATCAAGCGCTTCGCCCCGGGGCGGGGCTCCTACAACAGATTGATTGACCAGCGCCGCCATGGGCGGCTGCAGACAGGAGAACAGGAAAATGACCGAACGCGTGCAATGTCAGCGCCTGCAAGTAGCCGCCGAGCTCAAGCAATTCATCGAAAGCGAAGTGCTGCCCGGCAGCGGTATCGAGGCCAATGCCTTCTGGAGCGGTTTCGACGCGCTGGTGCATGACCTGGCACCGCGCAACCGCGCCCTGCTGGCCGAGCGTGATCGTCTGCAGACCGAGCTGGATGCCTGGCATCGCACCAACCCTGGCCCGATCCGTGACATGAGCGCCTACCGCACCTTCCTCGGCTCCATCGGCTATTTGCTGCCGCAGCCGGACAAGGTCAAGGCCACCACTGCCAACGTCGACAGCGAGATCGCCACCCAGGCCGGCCCGCAGTTGGTGGTGCCGGTGATGAATGCACGTTACGCGCTCAACGCCGCCAACGCCCGCTGGGGCTCGCTGTACGACGCCCTGTATGGCACCGACGCGATCAGTGAAGAAGGCGGCGCCAGCAAGGGGCCGGGTTATAACGAAGTACGCGGCGCCAAGGTGATCGCCTTCGCCCGCGCCTTCCTCGACCAGGCGGCGCCACTGGCCAAGGGCTCGCACGCCGATGCCAGTGCCTACGCCGTGGTCGCCGGCCAGCTGCAGGTGACCCTGAGCGGCGGCGCGCAAACCTCCTTGGCGCAACCGGAGAAGTTCGTCGGTTTCCAGGGCGAGGCTGCCACGCCGAGCGCCGTGCTGCTGAAGAACAACGGCCTGCACTTCGAGATCCAGATCGACGCGGGTAGCCCCATCGGCCGCACCGACGCCGCCGGGGTGAAGGACGTGCTCATGGAAGCGGCGCTGTCGACCATCATGGACTGCGAGGACTCCGTGGCTGCCGTCGACGCCGCCGACAAGGTGGTGGTCTACCGCAACTGGCTGGGCCTGATGAAAGGCGACCTGGCCGAGGAGCTGGACAAGGGTGGCAAGCGCATCACCCGCCGCCTTAATGCGGATCGCATCTACACCGCCGCCGATGGCAGCGAACTGACCCTACACGGTCGTTCATTGCTGTTCATCCGCAACGTCGGCCACCTGATGAGCAACCCGGCGATCCTCGACGGTGAGGGTCACGAGATTCCTGAGGGCATCCTCGATGCGGTGGTCACCAGCCTGATCGCCCTGCATGACCTGCAGCGTCGCGGCAACTCGCGCACCGGTAGCGTCTATATCGTCAAACCGAAGATGCACGGGCCGTTCGAAGTGGCCTTCGCCAACGAGCTGTTCGGTCGCGTCGAACAGTTGCTGGGCATGCCGGCCAACACCCTGAAGATGGGCATCATGGACGAGGAGCGGCGCACCAGCGTCAACCTCAAGGCCTGCATCGAGGCCGCCAGCGCGCGCGTGGCCTTCATCAACACCGGTTTCCTCGACCGCACCGGCGACGAGATGCACACCGCCATGGAAGCCGGCGCGATGCTGCGCAAGGGCGACATGAAATCCAGCGCCTGGATCCAGGCCTACGAGCGCAACAACGTGCTGGTCGGCCTGGCCTGCGGCCTGCGTGGCAAGGCGCAGATCGGCAAGGGCATGTGGGCCATGCCGGATCTGATGGCGGCCATGCTGGAGCAGAAGATCGGCCATCCGAAAGCCGGCGCCAACACCGCCTGGGTGCCGTCGCCGACCGCCGCTGTGCTGCACGCCCTGCACTACCACCAGATCGACGTACAAGCGGTGCAGACCGAACTGGAGCTGATCGATCTGGCCAGCCAGCGCGATAGCCTGCTGAATGACCTGCTCAGCGTGCCGGTCAGCGCCGAGCGGCCGTGGAGCGCCAGCGATATCCAGCAGGAGCTGGACAACAACTGCCAGGGCATCCTCGGTTACGTGGTGCGCTGGGTCGAACAGGGCGTCGGCTGCTCCAAGGTGCCGGATATCCACAACGTCGGCCTGATGGAAGACCGCGCCACATTGCGGATTTCCGCCCAGCACATTGCCAACTGGCTGCACCACGACGTGGTCAGCGAGGCCCAGGTACGCGAGACGCTGCAGCGCATGGCGCAAGTGGTCGACGGGCAGAACGCCGGCGATCCGGCCTATCGCCCGATGGCGCCGAACTTCGAGCACTCCCACGCCTTCCGCGCCGCCAGTGATCTGGTGTTCAAGGGCCGCGAGCAGCCGTCCGGCTACACCGAGCCGCTGCTGCATGCCTGGCGTTTGCGTTTCAAAGAGGAGGTTTGAGCATCTCAGCGACCATGTAGGAGCGGCGCCTCGCCGCGAAGCTGGAGAAAAGCTTCGCCCCGGGGCGGGGCTCCTACACAAGTGAGTTCACGACCGTGGATGGCTCTTGACGCCCTCACGGAGCAGCAACAAGCCCTGACGGTTTCTGGTCGTCGGGGCTTTCGAGCATGAGCGCGGCGGCTGCCGTCGCGGCTCACGGAAAGGTCGGCGCCGTAGCGCCCGGCCCTTCCAGATGCGTGGCGCCGGGTGTCCCCGGAAAACTGTGGTTCACAAGAAAAAGAAGGAACCAACCCATGAGTCAAACGCTGCTGTCCATCCTGGCCTTCGTGCCACTGGTACTGGCGGGTGTACTGCTGATCGGCTTTCGCTGGCCGGCCAAGTACGCGATGCCGCTGGTGTTCGTCCTCACCGCCCTGATCGGCCTGCTGGCCTGGGACATGTCCCTCAACCGGGTCATCGCCTCCAGCCTGCAGGGGCTGATACTCACCGCCGCGATCCTGTGGATCATCTTCGGCGCGATCCTGCTGCTGAACACCCTCAAGCACTCCGGCGGCATCGCCGCGATTCGCCGGGGCTTCTCCAATATCAGTCCGGATCGCCGCGTGCAGGCGCTGATCGTCGCCTGGTTGTTCGGTTGCTTCATCGAGGGCGCATCCGGCTTCGGTACTCCGGCTGCAGTGGCCGCACCGCTGCTGGTGGCACTGGGCTTCCCGGCACTGGCTGCCGTGGTGCTGGGGATGATGGTGCAATCGACACCGGTATCCTTCGGTGCGGTGGGCACACCGATTCTGGTGGGTGTTGGTGCCGGCCTGGACAAGACCGGCCTGACCGAGCAACTGGTGGCCAACGGCAGTACCTGGGAAACCTTCTTCCACCTGATCTACTCGCGCGTGGCCATTACCCACGGCCTGATCGGCCTGCTGATGCCGCTGATCATGGTGATGATCATGACGCGCTTCTTCGGCAAGAATCAGAGCTGGAAGGAGGGCCTGGCCATTGCGCCGTTCGCCATCTTCACCGCCTTCGCCTTCTCCCTGCCATACATGGCCGCCGGCGTGTTCCTCGGCCCGGAGTTCCCCTCGATGATCGGCGCCCTGGTCGGTCTGGCCATCGTGGTACCGGCCGCCAAGGCCGGCTTCCTGCTGCCGAAGGACACCTGGGACTTCGCCGAGGCCAAGGACTGGCCTGCGGAGTGGATGGGCAAGATCGAGATGAAGCTGGACGAGGTGGCGGGCAAGGCGCCGATCTCGGTGCCCATGGCCTGGGCGCCGTACCTGCTGCTGGCAGTGTTCCTGGTGATCTCGCGTACCTTCCCCGAAGTGAAAGCGGCACTGATGAGCTTTACCTTTGGCTGGAAGGACATCCTCGGTGAAACCGGCGTGTCCGGCACCATCGAGCCGCTGTACCTGCCGGGCGGCATCCTGTGCATGGTGGTGCTGGTGACCTTCTTCCTGCACCGCATGCGCTTTTCCGAACTCAAGGCGGCAGTGGGCGAGTCGAGCAAGACCCTGCTCGGTGCCGGCTTCGTGCTGATCTTCACCATTCCCATGGTGCGTATCCTGATCAACTCGGGGGTCAACGGCAGTGAGCTGGCCTCGATGCCGGTGGCCATGGCGCAGCTGGTGGCCGACAGCGTCGGCGCCATCTATCCGTTCTTCGCCCCGGCAGTGGGCGCCCTGGGCGCCTTTATCGCCGGCTCCAACACGGTGTCCAACCTGATGCTGTCGCAGTTCCAGTTCAACGCCGCCGAACTGCTGGGGGTATCCGGGGCGATGATGGTGGCCGCGCAGTCGGTTGGCGCGGCGGCGGGCAACATGATCGCCATCCACAACGTGGTGGCGGCCTCGGCCACCGTCGGCCTGCTCGGGCGCGAGGGCATCACCCTGCGCAAGACCATCCTGCCGACGCTGTACTACCTGATCATGGCCGGCGGCATCGCTCTGTTCAGCATGTATGTCATGGGCATCGGTGACCCGCTTCTGACCGCCCGATAAGGCCAACCCGACTTTGGTTGGCCGCTGGCGGGCGGCGATTGCCTTCCGCCAGCTTGGCGCCTTCGAGCAATTGCGGTAGCGTGCCGACACCGTGAGATTCACCCGAGGTCGATATGAAGAAGTGGCAATGCGTGGTCTGTGGACTGATTTACGACGAGAGCCAGGGCTGGCCGGATGACGGCATCGCTCCCGGCACCCGCTGGGAAGACGTGCCGGAAGACTGGCTGTGCCCCGACTGCGGCGTCGGCAAGATGGATTTCGAGATGATCGAAATCGGCTGATTCGGCCTTGGCCAAATGAAAACGGCGACCCTCGGGTCGCCGTTTTCATTTGTGCTGCGCGGGTATCGGCTGCGCCAGCCGCCCTCGCCAATGGACGTATCACGCTCAGAAAATCGACAACGCCATTTAATCCACGCCAAAGGCCGGTCGCCCTTCACCTTCAGCAGGCAATCACAGCCAGCTTCATTCCGCGCTCATCGCACGAAGGATTACGATCATGGCCTTGTCGATTCATACCAACTACTCCTCGCTCGTCACCCAGACCAACCTGGGTAAAACCAACAACTCGCTGGGCACCAACCAGCAGCGCCTGGGCACCGGTCTGCGCATCAACAGCGCCGCCGACGACGCCGCCGGCCTGCAGATCGCCACCCGCCTCAACGCCCAGTCGCGCGGCATGGACGTAGCCATGCGCAACACCGGCGACTCCATCTCCCTGCTGCAAACCGCAGAAGGCGCCTTCAGCGAGATGACCGACATCATGCAGCGCATGAAGGATCTGGCCACCCAGGCGGCGAACGACACCAACTCCGCCGACGACCGTACCTCGCTGAAGTCCGAGTACGACGAACTGGGCAACGAGCTGACCAACATCATCAGCAACACCAAGTACGCCGGCGAAGCCCTGTTCGCGGCCGGTGGCAAGCTGACCGCGGCAATGACCTTCCAGATCGGTTCCAGCAGCGCTGAAACCCTGACGTTCAACGCCACCGCCAACCTCACCGCCGTCACCGGCGCGATCACCACCATCAAGGCCGAAACCCTGGCCACTGCCGCCGACGCCGGTGGCGCCATGGACGAGCTGGAAACCGCTCTGGACGCCGTGGGCACCCTGCGTTCGCAGCTGGGCGCCAACATCAACCGCCTGAACCACACGTCGAACAACCTGGCGAACATGAAGGACAACACCGACATGGCCAAGGGTCGCATCATGGACGCCGACTTCGCCAAGGAAAGCGCCAACATGACCAAGAACAGCATGCTGATGCAGTCCGGCATCTCCATGCTCAAGCAAGCCGGCCAGATGCCCGGCATGGTCATGTCCCTGCTGGGCTGATCACGCGCTTAGCCGGCGCAGGAAACTGCGCCCCTCCCATTGCACGATTAAACGCCCCTTAAGAATCTCGCGAAGACGGTCGCCCTGTTCATACAGCACCGCTTCCAGGCGTTCACGCACGAAGGATTACGATCATGGCTCTCTCGATTCATACCAACTACTCCTCGCTCGTCACCCAGACCAACCTGGGCAAGACCAACAACGCCCTGGGCACCAACCAGCAGCGCCTGGGCACCGGCATGCGCATCAACAGCGCCGCCGACGACGCCGCCGGCCTGCAGATCGCCACTCGCCTCAACGCCCAGTCGCGCGGCATGGACGTGGCCATGCGCAACACCGGTGATGCCATCTCCCTGCTGCAGACCGCCGAAGGTGCGTTCAACGAAACCACCGATATCCTGCAGCGCATGAAGGATCTGGCCACCCAGGCAGCGAACGACACCAACTCCGCCGATGACCGCACCTCCCTGCAGTCCGAGTTCGACGAGCTGGCCAAAGAAATCACCAATATCTTCAACAACACCAAGTACGCGGGCGAAGCGCTGTTCACCGGCAAGCTCGCCGCTGCGGTCAGCTTTCAGATCGGCTCCAGCTCGGCAGAAACCCTGAGCTTCGACGTCAGCACCGATCTGGGCACCCTGAACACCACGCTCAATACCGACGTGACTGCCCTGACCCTGGACAGCGCCACCAACGCCGGCGCGGCGATCACCGCACTGGAAGGCGCGCTGGATGATGTCGGTGCGATGCGTGCCAGTTTCGGTGCCAACATCAACCGCCTGAACCACACCTCCAACAACCTGGCCAACATGAAGGACAACACCGACATGGCCAAGGGTCGCATCATGGACGCCGACTTCGCCAAGGAAAGCGCCAACATGACCAAGAACAGCATGCTGATGCAGTCCGGCATCTCCATGCTCAAGCAAGCCGGCCAGATGCCCGGCATGGTCATGTCCCTGCTGGGCTGATCGCAGGCCGCGACGGCGCAAGGGACTGCGCCACTCCCATTTCACGATTGAACGCCAACGCCCTTAAGGCATTCGCGAAGACGGTCGCCCTGTTCCTACAGCACCGCTTCCAGGCGTTCACGCACGAAGGATTACGACCATGGCTCTCTCGATTCATACCAACTACTCCTCGCTGGTGACCCAGACCAATCTGGGTAAGACCAACAACGCCCTGGGCACCAACCAGCAGCGCCTGGGCACCGGCCTGCGCATCAACAGCGCCGCCGACGACGCCGCCGGCCTGCAGATCGCCACCCGCCTCAACGCTCAATCGCGCGGCATGGACGTGGCCATGCGCAACACCGGCGATGCCATCTCCCTGCTGCAGACCGCCGAAGGCGCCTTCAGCGAGATGACCGACATCGTCCAGCGCATGAAGGATCTGGCCACTCAGGCCTCCAACGCCACCAACAGCGGCGCAGACCTGATCGCCCTGCAGAACGAGTACGACGAACTCGGCAAGGAAATGGCCAATATCGTCAAGAACACCAAGTACGCTGGCGAGAACCTGTTCAGCGACGGCACCACCGTGACGGGTGCCGACGGCAAGCTGTCCGCTGCGGTGAACTTCCAGATCGGTTCCAGCTCGGCCGAAACCCTGGAGCTGGACGTAAGCGCCAAGCTGACCGCACTGGGCACCTCCCTGGCCGCCATTTCCGACACTTACACCACCGCCGGCACCCCGGGTACCGAACTGGCCACCACCCAGGATCCGACCACTGCGCTCAACACCAACGCCAACGCGATGGTCGACACCCTGAGCGACGCGCTGGACGACATTGGTGCGCTGCGTGCCAGTTTCGGTGCCAACATCAACCGCCTGAACCACACGTCGAACAACCTGGCCAACATGAAGGACAACACCGACATGGCCAAGGGTCGCATCATGGACGCCGACTTCGCCAAGGAAAGCGCCAACATGACCAAGAACAGCATGCTGATGCAGTCCGGCATCTCCATGCTCAAGCAAGCCGGTCAGATGCCCGGCATGGTCATGTCCCTGCTGGGCTGATCCGCACGTCATCCACGGGCGAAGGATCGCCCCCCGAACGCCCCGCCCTCGCGGGGCGTTTTCATTTCGGCGCCGTTCGCGCCCCCTCTTCGCACAAGCCTGCAAGACTGTCATTGTTGCCATGCACGATGACGAAGCTGGGGTTTCATGCGAACGTCCGCACGCCTGTCGATCACATTCAGCCAAGCCAGTGATGGCACAAGACTTGCCACTGCAAGATCCTGACGCCAGAATGCCGACCGTTTGTCGCCTTGAAATACCTCACGGAAATGCTGCCCACCTGCAGGAACGCATGAATAACAGCACCGAGACGCTACCAGCCGAACCGGGAAGTGCCATTGCCTGCCTGATCATCCAGACAGGACGTAATGACTGCCTTGCGCACTTCTATCCGGCGCTGTACCAGCTCACGCTGATCAAAGGCGGCATCGAGGAGAAGATCGACCTGGGCTATTCCGGCAGCCGCCTGCTCGAACGCCTGCTTCGAGAGCCGGGTGAGGTGGTGTCACGCGAAGAATTGATGAGCTACGCCTGGGCCGATCGCATCGTGGGCCAGGGCAGCCTCAACCAGCAGATCTATACCCTGCGCCAGGTGCTCGGCGACGAAAAAAGCCGCGAGATCATCCAGACCCTGCCGCGCCGCGGCTACCTGCTCAACCCCAGTTATCTGGTCTGTCCGCCGAGCGTCGACGAGGCCGAAGAGCCCGCCGAGGCGCTCCCTGCGCCGCCCAATGCGCCCTTCCTGCAGCACCATGGGTGCCAGCGTGCCCCCTGGATCATTCTGCTGGCCTTGTGCAGCCTGCTGGGCATCGGCCTGTTCGCCTATTTATACGCCGTCAGCCAGCCCGAACGCGTATTCAGCAGCGAGATGACCCAGGGTCAACTGAAGATGCGTTACATCGACCCGGACAAACAGCGCCTGCAGCAACTGATCCTGCAGACCCATGCCCTGACCAGCCGGCTGTCCGTACTGGCCGACAAACCGGCCACGCTGATGCTCGGCCTGCACGGCGGTTTCTACGAATTGCTCTGCCTGCAGCCCGGCGGCGGCGCTCGCTCGCTGATGTTCCATGAAAGTCAGTTGCAGCACATCGCCGACACGCAACTGCGCAGGTGCCTGCCATGATGCCCCGCACACGGCTGCAGCCGAGCCAGCGCTGGCTGCTGGGCGCGTTTCTGTGCGTCCTGGTACTGCTGCTGAGCACGCTGGCGCTATGGCTGAACTTTCGCTCCAGCGCCGAGCTCGACGGCCGTTACCAGTCATATGGCCAGGTGCAGTTGAGCACTGGCCAGGTACTGGACATCAGCCACAGCCTGCAGATCAACGATGGACGCTTCTATGCCATGACCCGCCAGGGCGACAGCATTCTGGAAACCTCCGGCGAGGTGGAGTACGGCTTTCTCGGCAACTACCGCCTGCGCGTGGAGGACGGCGAAGTCACCGGGCTGAGCAGCGATACCGACGACGAACTGGTGTTCAACCTGCTCTATGGCCGGCACAAGGGCGCGACCATCCGCCTGACACGCGTCGATGACTGCCTCTACGCCCTGGAAACGCGCCAGCTGTATTGCCCCGCCAAACGCCCGCAACGCCCCTGACACGGCCATCAGCCCTCCGGTGCGCTGAACTGCGCGCCTTTTTCACGATACTCGACACGCGCCTGCTGTTCGCCGAACAGCTGCCGATAGAGCCCCTCGGCCCGCGTGGTCAGCAGCAGCAGCTCGATGCGGCGATTGGCGCCATTTTGCGTATCGTTCGGTAGCAGCGGCATGCCATCAGCCTGGGCCGTGACCTGCAGCACCGAAGTACCCGGCAGGCCGCCGTCGACCAGCACGTTGCGCGCGCGCAGAGCACGGTCGCCAGACAGGTTCCAGTTGTTATAACCGCCGACGATGCCACGGTAAGGCGTGGAATCGGTGTGGCCACTGATGATCAGGTGGTTATCGACCTTGGCCAGAATGCCGGCCAGGCGCTTGAGGAGGATCTCGAACTGCGGATCGAGCTGCGAGCTGCCACGGTTGAACATGAAACGCTTCTGGTCATCCTTGATCAGGATGCGCAGGCCCTGTGGCACGACCTTGATCTCGACATTGGCCTCGGCGTCCAGTTGCAGCGCCAGTTCCTGCATCAGCTTGGCCAGCTCCTGCATCTGCTCGGGGTCGTCATAGTGCGGCCGGCGCGGTGCACCTGGTGCCGCATCATCCATGCTCGCGCCGGGATCTTCGTCTGGCGTGCGCGCCTGATTCTCGCGATCCTGACGCGGGCTGACCTGCACCGGCACGCCATCGAGATCCAGCGGCGTGGTGCTGTTGCCGTCGAAGACACCAGCACCGCCGTCGACCAGCGGATTGTTCATCATGTCGGCATTGGCGCGGCTGGCTTCCTGGGTCTGTGGCTGGATGATCCACAGCACCATGAACAGCGCCATCATGGCCATGGTGAAGTCGGCGAAGGCTACCTTCCAGGCACCACCATGCTCGTCGTGGCCGCCCTTCTTGCTGCGTCGCTTGACGATGATCTCGTGTTCTTCGCCGCCACGCTTCTTCATGCCGCGTCCCTTTCATCCTCGTAGCGGTTGACCCAGATCTCCAGTTGCTTGAAGGCCGGCTTGACGTCCTGCTCGATCAGCTTGCGCCCGGCGTCCACCGCCAGCAGCGTCGGCTTGCCGGCGACGTGGGCGACCAGGGTGGTGCGCACGCATTCGAGCGCCGACATCTCGGTCTTGATGCGTTGGCCCATGGCGCTCGACAGCGGATCCATCACGCAGTAGCACATGAAGATGCCGAGGAAGGTGCCCACCAGCGCCGCGGCCACGTGGGCGCCGATCTCGGCCACCGAGCCACCGATGTTGCCCATGGTGATGACGATGCCGAGGATCGCCGCGAGGATGCCGAAGCCGGGCATGGCCTCACCGATCTTGTGCAGCGAGCGCGACGGCTGCAGCAGCACGTGCTCCATGGCCTCCAGTTCCTGCTCGAGGAAGCCTTCGAGTTCGTGCGCGCTGATCTTGCCCATGGCCATCAGGCGGAAGTTGTCGGCGATGAAGGCCATCAGGTTCTTTTCCTGACGGATCAAGGGGTACTTGGCGAACAGGTCGCTCTGCTCGGGCTCCTCGATGTGCGCATCGAGCACCTTGA
This sequence comes from Pseudomonas sp. FG29, assembly GCF_057809355.1. Classification (NCBI taxonomy): domain Bacteria; kingdom Pseudomonadati; phylum Pseudomonadota; class Gammaproteobacteria; order Pseudomonadales; family Pseudomonadaceae; genus Pseudomonas; species Pseudomonas sp. FG29. The sequence continues at coordinate 142,765 of NZ_JBMDJU010000010.1, forward strand.
GGCCGCCGACCTCGACCATTTCCAGCAGCTCGTAGAGCAGCATCAACAACTGCCGCTGGAATTCCTCGCCACGCTTCTTGTAGACGAACACGTCCTTGATCTGGTGCAGCATTTCCATCAGCACGTCCTTGGGGTTGGCCACCACCAGGGCGCCCAGACCGGCGCCAAGGATGATGATCACCTCGGCCGGCTGCCAGAGCATGGCCAATTGGCCGTGCGCCATGATGTAGCCGCCCAGCACGCAGGCGACGATGATCAATGCACCGAGTAACTTCTGCACCCTAGCCTCTCTCGTTCAGGTAGCGGCTGGCCTTGGCGATCGCCTGCTTGCTCAGTTGGCAGACGCGCGCGTCGCTCAACTCCAGCACCAGGGCGATTTCCTTGAGGCTCAGCTCGTGTTGGTAGTAAAGGGTCAGCACCAGTTGTTCGCGCTCACTGAGCTGGCTCAGGGCCTGCGCCAGCAGGCGCTCCTTGAGCACACGCTCCTCGACGGCGCTGCCCCCTTCGATAAAGGCCTCGTGGCCGTTTTGCAGCAACTCGTCGAGGCTCTCGATGGCCTCGCAGGCATCGGCCTGGAGGAAATCCTGATAATCCTTGGCACTCATGCCGGTGGCCGCGAGGATTTCCTCGTCCTGCGGCATGCGCCCGAGCTGGCGCGTCAGTTGGCGGATGGCATCCCGCATCTTGTGCGTCTGCTGCCGCACCTGGCGCGGTCGCCAGTCCTGGCGACGCAGCTCGTCGAGAATCGCACCGCGCACGCGCAGCGCAGCGAAACGGCCGAACTGCTCGTCCGGCGTGCCGTAGCGACGCAGGCTGTCGAGCAAGCCCATCAGGCCGATCTGCTCCATGTCCTCGCGGTCGAGCACCTGGTTGGCCTGCAGCGACAGCTGGCGGACGATGCGCTTGACCAGCGGCAGGTACTGCAGCAACCACTTCTGCTCGGCGCCAGGGGCGAACAGAGCCGCACCGCCCTGTTCGGCGGCGTAGCGGTAGTCGATGGCGCAGGTGGCGTTCATGGCTAGGGGCTGCTCCCGTTTCGGCATCGCCGCGTGGCGGCGTGCTACTGGACGATCAACTTGCTGACCAGCACGTTGGCAAAGGGAATCGCCAGCTTCTTGCTGGCGAAGTCGTCGAACAGCGCGCGCTCCAGGGTGCTTTGCAATTCCGGGATGGGCATCGCGCGCAGTTGCTCGAAGGTCATCGCCGAGAGGTGAGCGACCACCGAGTTACGCACCATCGGGTCGATCTGCTCGAGCTTCTTCGGATCCGCTTCGATGTCGGTCTGCAGCACCAGGTCGAGGACGAAGTAATGCTCGCGGGTCTGCCCCTTGAGGCTGACGATGACCTTCTCGATGGGGAAGAACTGATACTCGACCTTCTCGCCTTCGCCTTCAGCTTCGGCAGGTGCCGCACCGGTCGCGCTCTGGCCGGACTGCAGGGCCTTGATCTGGGTGTAATTGAAAACCGTGCTACCGATCACCACCAGGGTGTTGAGGATAACCAGCAGGAGGAGGATCCGCGGCGCTGTCATAACTACTCTCGATTCACTTGCAAGGATTAGACGGTGACCAGCACATCGCGGGCCGACTCCGTGGTGTTGCGCTCGTTTTCGCTCGGCAGGATGCTGGCTGCCGCCACCTGTTCATCGGCGGCCCAGGCCTGGCGCGGCGTCTGGCCCTGCTGACGACCACCCTGGGTGTCGGCAGAGACCTGCACGTTGACCTGCACGAAGTTCTGCCCGACCAGTTCCTGGCGCAAACGCTCGCTGGTCTGCTGCAGCAGCCTGGCAACGTCACCGTTGGCCGCCGACAGGTGCACGCTGAGACGACCGGATTCGTGGCTGAGGTAAATCTCCAGACTGCCCAGTTCAGGCGGGTCGAGACGGATGGTGGCGTTCTGGATGCGCTGGTTAATCTGCAGATCGACATGCTCACGCAGGCTTTGCAGCATCTGCTCGCCCCACTGTGCCGGGGCACCTTGCAGACGCAGGGCGCGCTCGCCCGTCACCGCCTGCGAGGCGGGTGCGGGTGGATTGCTGGTGGTCGGCGTGCTGCCGTCGGCGTCCTGGTGGGTGGCACTGCTGCGTTCCAGCAGGCTGAAATCCAGGGCCGTATCGCCGGCCTCGCTCAGTTCCGTCGGCAGTACCACGCTCTTGTCGTGTACCGGTAGGGCCAGCGCCGGCACAGATACGGCGTTGGCGACGCCCGGCAGCACCACCCGCGCCTTCGGCACAGGTTCATTGGCCGCTGCCGGCAGCGGCTCGGCCTGGCGTTGCAGCACCGGCGCCTGCGGATTCACCACAGGCTCGGCGTCGAGTGGATCAGGCGCCTGCTCCTCGCTGTCACGCGCGGCGGCCTGTGGCTGGCCCTCGCGCGCCTCCACCTGCACCTGCTGTTGATCCAGCATGCCCTGCAGCCACTGCTCGACATTCGGCTCGGCTGCAATCTCAGCAACCTCAGCCTCTGCGGCCGGAGCACTCAGCGCATGCACCGTGATCGCCTGCGCCTCTGGCGTGTTGGCCAGTTGCAGGTCGAATACCGGTAGTACGCCCTCGCCGCTGGCCGTCTGAGCCTGCGCAAAACCGGCCGGCAAGGTCTCGCCACCGGCTGCGCCGGACGTGCTCTGCGCACTGCTGGGGATCATCTGCAACACCTGTTAACTCCCACCCTGGAACAGATCGACGTGCATGTAGGCACTGCGCCCTTCGGCGTATTCAAGATGCGTCAGGAGTATCCGCCGCACCCGTTCGCATTCTTCGGCACAGGCGCTGAGCGCCTGGCTGTGCAACTGCTGCAGCCTGTGCTTGGCCGCACGCACCTCGGCGGAAAGCGACGGCAGGCCGGTCAGCAACTGCAGGCAGGCACGGATCACCGAATCGATCTCGGCGATACGTGTCCAGTCGCCCTGGCGCAGTGCTTCGTCCAACTGCTGATGCAACTGCTCCAGGGCGCGCAATTCACTTGCGCGCTGCATTCACGCCTTCCCAGCCCTCGCGCAGCACGCCGACCAGGCCGACGACTTCGTCGAGACCTTCCAGCGAGAGGGTCACGCTGACGTCCGAGAGGCGATAGATGCAGTAGTCATAGAGACGTGCCAGCCCCTGCACCACCTCGCCACCGTTCTCGTAGTCGAGCGCGCCGTTGAGACCACCGAGGATGTTCAGGCACTTCTCCAGCGACTGCCCCTTCTGCTGGTAGCGCTTGGCTTCGATATGGCCACGGGCGCGCGCCAGTTCGTCGAGCAGGCCGTCGAACAGCACCAGCACCAGTTCGTAGGGCGAGGCGGCGGCAGCGCGCGCTTCGAGGTCGACGGTGCGGTAGTTGTCGTAGCTTTCGTTGAAGGTATAGGCGCTCATCAGAACATTCCGGATGTCTGTTCCATCGCCGCCATGGTCTGCATCAGGCTGGTGTACTGGCGGAGATAGCGGTTGTAGTAGGAGTCGTATTGCTTCTGGATGGTGTCGAGCTGCTCATCGACACGGCGCAACTGGTTGTTGAGGTTGTCCTTGCGGTCGGTGAGCAGGCCACCGGCGCTGCTGGTATAGGCCGCCAGGTTCTTGTCCAGGGTTTCGAGCAGGTTGCCCTTGCCGCTGAACAGCTTGTCGAAGCCTTCGGGGTTGGCCGCGATGGCCTTCTCGAAGCGAGCGGCATCGAGGGTGAGCTTGCCGTTGCGATCGGCGGCGATGCCGAACTCGATCAGGCTGACGCCACCGAACGAGGTCCTAATCATCTGGTTGAGCATGCCTTCGATGGCACGCACGCTGGCATCACCGGCCAGAACCGCACGGGTACCGTTTTCGCCACCGCTGGCGGTCAGCGAGTCGAAGCTGCTCATCAGGGTGTTGAAGGCGGTGATGAAGGACTGCGCCTTTTCCTTGGTGGCCTTCTGATCCTGGGCAATGTCGACGCTGATCGGGGCGTCGCCACTCTGCTGAGCCTTGCTGAAAGTCAGACTGACGCCGTCGATGACGTTGTCGAAGGTGTTGCTGCTGCTGCGCAACTCGATGCCAGCCTCGCCGCCCAGACGCACGATGGCGTCCTTGGCCACGGACAGTTCGCGCTTGTTGGCCACGGCGTTCTGTACGGCGGCATTGCCGCTGGCGGACAGACTGATGGCCTGATCGGCACCGGTCTTCTCGCTGGTCAGCACCAGATTGACCTGGCCGTTGCTGCGCACCAGCGTCGCCTTGACCCCGGTGTTGTCAGCCGCGCCGTTGATGGCAGCGGCTACCTGGTCGAGCGTGGTGGTGGCGCTGAGGTCGATGGTGAACGAGTCGCTGCCCTGACCGAGGGTCAGGCTACCGCTGCCCAGATCCGAGTCCTGCAGGCCTTCGAGCGCCAGCTGGCTCTTGCTGGCAAGCTGCTCGACGAAGAAGTCGTAGCTGCCGCTGACCGCCTTGCTGCTGACCGTCGCGGTGGCATAACCCTCCTGGCTGAACTTGGCGCTGTTGATCAGCATGCTGCCGCCAGCGCTCTTCAGGCCATTGGCGCTGGACTTGAACGCCTTCAGCGCCGTGTCCAGCGTGGTCAAGGCGTTGAGCTGGGCCTTATAGGCGGCCTGGTTGCGATTGGCCTTGGCCAGTTGGCCCTGTACTTCATATTGGGCCAGCTGGGTCGCCATGCTCTGTACGTAGTCTGTATCGATAGCCATAGTCGGACACCCGTTTTCCTGTGAGATAGCAATAGCGGTGCCAACAGCTGAAGCCCTTGATTCATAAGGGTTTGGCCTTGGCAATCGGTGAAAAATCATTTCCGCCCGCACGGCAGCGGAAGACGAGCGGAAAGACACCTTCCGCCCGTGCGGCGCGCACGACGGAGGTGCCCTTTACACAGGCGACATTCGGATCGAGGGGCTTAAGCGGGTGAGGCGCGATTGAACGGCGGCGGAGCTATTCGCCGCCGACGGCGAAATTGGGCAGGCTGTCCACCGGCTGGCGGAAGTTGAACGGGATGGACTCGACGGCCAGGCCGACATTGCGCTGCACCACGAAGTGCAGGTGCGGGCCGGTGCTGTTGCCGGTGTTGCCGGAGCGTGCGAGCAGGGTGCCGGTCTCCACGCGCTGGCCTTCCTTGACGCTGACCGAGCCGCGCATCAGGTGCAGGTAGACACCCATGGTGCCGTCGTCATGCAGGATGCGCACGAAGTTGCCGGCCGGGTTGTTGCCACGCCCGCTCTGCTGGCCCTCGGTCTTGACCACCACACCGCCGCGCGCGGCGACGATCGGCGTGCCCTCGGGCATGGCGATGTCGACCGCGTAGCGGCCCTTGGGCGTGAAGTGGCTGTAGGTGCCGTTGGCACCCTGGGTCAGGCGGAAGGGCCCGCCACGCCAGGGCAGCGGATAACGATGAATGCTCGGCTGCAGGCGCGGGTCACCCAGGGCATAGCGCAGCTTGGGCTTGTAGCGCAGGGGCCTGGATGGGTCTTCGGCGGTCAGCGTGGCGAGGCGGATGTGGCTGCGCGGCGGCAGCACCCAGCGAATCGGCTTGTCCGGTGCGCCGACGGCGTTCTGCACCTGCTCCAGCTTCAGCTCGACTTCCACGGGGGCGAACAGGTCGTTGCGCACCAGTATGGTCTCACCGGCCTCGTGCTTCTTGGTTTCCAGCTTCACCTGGGTGTCGAGACGCTCGACCATGCGGTCGTTGAACACGAATACCTGCGCGCCGGGCGCGGCCTGGTCGCTATAGGTGACCACGCCGTTCTTGTCGACGTACTTGTAGATGGTCAGGGCAGCCACCTGGCCGCTCAGGGCCAGCAGACTGCAGAGAAGAATCAGACGCCCTAGCATGGCTACTCGGATCGAATGGCTTTTTGATATCCGGGTTGGAAAGACTAGCAGCGCTGAAGGGCTGGCGCGAGCTACCGACCGTCAGGCTGTGAACCGGCTCACCGCCATGGCCCAGCCTGATGCGAGAGGCCCCGGATTGCATCCGGGCTACAGGCCGGCTCATGGCGTGGCCTCGGCCGGGAGGAGGCAGCAGAACGCACATCGAGCTCGCTCCCACAGGAAGTCCGTGCGCTTGTGGCTTTCCAGTCCGGGCTACGCGCCGGGGACGAAATGCTTCTGCGCCGTGCCGCGCGCGATCAGACGCGACAGGTAATCGAGCTTCTGCGGGTCACGGTCGACGAAGCGGAAGGTCAGTTGCAGCCACTCGCTGTCGGGCTTGGGCTCATGGGCCACCACCGCATGCAGGTAACCATTGAGGCGCGCCGTTTCCGCCGCCTCGCCCTGCTCCAGATCGAGCACGGCGCTTTCCAGTACCTGCGGCAGCAACTCGACGCGCTTGACCAGCAGCAGTGCCTCCTTGAGGCTCAGCGCCTTGATCACGCAGGGCATGCTGCCGCCGGGCAGGCGCAGTTGCCCCTGACCACGGCCACTCGGTGCCGCGGACGCCTTGCCCGCAGGCGCTGCCGGCTTGGCGAACACGGCGGCGGCATCCGCGCTGGCGGCAGGCTTGGCAGTCGGTTTGACCACCTCGGCCTTGCCACCGGTCAAGGCGGCCAGGGAATCATTGGCCAGCGCGCCGCTGCCGAGCATCTTGGGCGCGGCACCGGAAACCAGCGCCTGCAGCTTGCCAGCGCGGCTCATGGCCTTCTTCACCTTGGTGACCAGTTGCTCGTTGGAGAAGGGCTTGCCGATGAAGTCGGAGACCCCGGCCTGAATGGCCTGTACGACGTTTTCCTTGTCGCCACGGCTGGTCACCATGATGAACGGAACGCCCTTGAGGCTTTCCTGCTCACGGCACCAGGTCAGCAGTTCGAGACCAGACATCTCCGGCATTTCCCAATCACACAGGATCAGGTCGACCGCCTGGCGCGTCAGCATCTGCTGGGCCTTGCGACCGTTGATTGCCTCTTCGATCTGTACGCCGGGAAAGTTGTCGCGCAACCCCTTCTTGACCAGATCTCGAATGAAGGTCGCGTCGTCCACTACCAGCACACTGACTTTGCTCATCGGCTACTCCTGTATCAATGACGCTAAGCATAGTCATGGCCAGTCGCCAAAGGCCAACGGAAAACGTCGGACAACATGCAAATCGCGTAAACGAAACGGCCCGCATAGGCGGGCCGTTTGTTCAGCGCCAGGCATCAGGCCCCTGGCTTGCCCTCGACCTCTTCACGCATGCGGGTCAGGCCCAGGTGACGAACGTCGGTGCCGCGCACCAGGTAGATCACCAGTTCGGCGATGTTGCGCGCATGATCGCCAATCCGCTCCAGCGAGCGCAGCACCCAGATCACGTTGATCACACGGGAGATCGAGCGCGGGTCTTCCATCATGTAGGTGACCAGCTCGCGCAGGGCAGTCTTGTACTCGCGGTCGACGGTCTTGTCGTGCTGAGCCACGGCCAGGGCCAGTTCGGCATCGAAGCGGGCGAAGGCGTCCAGCGCGTCACGTACCATCTTGCGCACCTGGTCGCCGATGTGACGAATCTCCACGTAGCCTTTCGGCGCCTCGCCTTCCTCGCTGAGCTGGATGGCGCGCTTGGCGATCTTGGTGGACTCGTCGCCGATGCGTTCGAGGTCGATCACCGACTTGGAGATGCTGATGATCAGACGCAGGTCGGAGGCTGCCGGCTGGCGACGGGCGAGGATGCGGATGCACTCCTCGTCGATGTTGCGCTCCATCTGGTTGATCTGATCATCGATCTCGCGCACCTGCTGGGCCAGACCGGAGTCGGCATCGATCAGGGCAGTAACGGCGTCGTTGACCTGTTTTTCCACCAGGCCACCCATGGCCAGCAGGTGGCTGCGAACTTCCTCCAGCTCGGCGTTGAATTGCTGGGAGATGTGCTGGGTCAGGTTGTCTTTGTTCATGAAATTCGCTCCGCGAAAGCTTCAAGCGGCAAGCTCCAAGCTGCAAGCCGATCGGTGAAGTGTCTGGTTGCCGCGAGCTGGCTGGCAGCTTGCGGCGTGTCGCTTGCCGCTGCCCTCAACCGTAACGACCGGTGATGTAGTCTTCGGTCTGCTTCTTGGCCGGGTTGGTGAACAGCGTATCGGTGTCGCCGAACTCGATGAGTTTGCCCATGTACATGAACGCGGTGTAGTCGGAGACCCGCGCCGCCTGCTGCATGTTGTGAGTGACGATGACGATGGTGTACTTGGATTTCAATTCGTAGATCAGCTCTTCGACCTTCAGCGTGGAGATCGGGTCGAGCGCCGAGCAGGGTTCGTCGAGCAGCAGCACTTCCGGCTGCACCGCCACGGTACGGGCGATCACCAGACGCTGCTGCTGACCACCGGACAGGCCGAGTGCCGAGTCATGCAGGCGATCCTTCACTTCGTCCCACAGTGCCGCGCTCTTCAGGGCCCACTCGACGGTCTCGTCGAGCACGCGCTTCTGGTTCACGCCCTGGATGCGCAGGCCGTAGACCACGTTCTCGTAGATGCTCTTGGGGAAGGGGTTGGGCTTCTGGAACACCATGCCGACACGACGACGCAGTTCGGCGACGTCCACGCCCTTCTGGTAGATGTCCTGCCCGTCGAGGAGGATCTCGCCGTCGACGCGGCAGCCATCGACCAGGTCGTTCATGCGGTTGAAGGTACGCAGCAGGGTCGACTTGCCGCAGCCCGACGGGCCGATGAAGGCGGTGACGCGCTGCTTGGGAATGTTCATCGACACGTCGAACAGCGCCTGCTTGTCGCCGTAGAACAGGTTCAGGCCGGGCACTTCCAGGGCGACGGTCTCGTCGGCCAGTTTCAGGCCCTGCTTCTGGCGGCCAAGAGCGGCCATGTCGATACCGTGGGTGTGTACTTCGTGTTGCATAACAGTCTCCTTCGGAGGCCCTAGGCTTCAAGCGGCAGGCTGCAGGTCGGCTTGTGCCTGACGCCTGCAGCGTGCGGCCTGCAGCAGAATTAGTGATCCAGCGCCTTGTACTTCTCGCGCAGGTGGTTACGGATGAAGACGGCGCTCAGGTTGAGCAGGACGATCACCAGCACCAGCAGCAACGCGGTGGCGTACACCAGCGGGCGGGCGGCCTCGACGTTGGGGCTCTGGAAGCCGACGTCGTAGATGTGGAAGCCCAGGTGCATGATCTTCTGATCCAGGTGCAGATACGGGTAGTTGGCATCGACCGGCAGGCTCGGCGCCAGCTTGACCACGCCGACCAGCATCAGCGGCGCCACTTCGCCAGCGGCACGGGCCACGGCGAGGATCATGCCGGTCATCATCGCCGGGCTGGCCATCGGCAGCACCACTTTCCACAGCGTCTCGGCCTTGGTTGCCCCGAGCGCCAGCGAACCTTCGCGCAGGGCGCGGGGGATACGTGCCAGACCTTCCTCGGTGGCGACGATCACCACCGGCACGGCGAGGATCGCCAGGGTCAGCGAAGCCCACAGCAGGCCGGGCGTGCCGAAGGTCGGCGCCGGCGCGGCTTCGGGGAAGAACAGGCGGTCGATCGAGCCACCCAGCACATAGACGAAGAAGCCCAGGCCGAACACGCCGTAGACGATGGCCGGAACGCCCGCCAGGTTGTTCACGGCGATACGGATGATGCGCGTCAGGGTGCCCTGCTTGGCGTACTCACGCAGGTAGATGGCCGCCAGCACGCCGAACGGGGTGACGATCACGGCCATGATCAGGGTCATCATCACGGTGCCGAAGATGGCCGGGAAGATGCCGCCCTCGGTGTTGGCCTCACGCGGTTCGTCGCTGACGAACTCCCACAGTTTGGCGAAGTAGAAGCCGAGCTTGGCACCGGTGCCCATGGCATTGGGCTGGTAGGCCCGCACCACCTTGCTCAGGGCGATGTCCTGCTCACGACCATCGACGGTCTTGACCCGGATGCTGTCGCGCGCCAGTTGCTGGTTGAGGTCGACCAGTTGGCCTTCGAGCACCTTGTACTGCGCGTCGAGTTCGGCGCGACGGGCGTCCATGTCGGCCTGCGCGGCGGCGTCCAGCTTGCCGCCCAATTCCAGTCGGCGCGCCTGCAGGCGCAGCTGTTCGAGACCGTGGTTGATGCTGCCGATATCGCTCTTCTGCAACGCGGCCAGCTTGCTCTGCAGGCCATCGACACGGGCGATGCGCTGCTGCAGCTCGGCCCAGGCGGCATCGCCCTGGGCCACCACCTGGCCGCTCTCCTTGACCTCGAGCAGGTAGCCGTAGAAGTTGCCCCACTCACGGCGCTCGAGCACCAGCAGCGCCTGCGGCGTGCGCAGATCCTTCATCCACTCGGCGACGACCCAGCTGAAGTCGGCACCGTAGACTTCGCGGTTACCTACCTTGAACAACTCACGGGTAAGGAACTCGCCGCCGTTGACGTCCACCGGCAGGCCGGCATCGGCCAGACGGGCACGCGGCACCAGCTCTTCCTGCACCAGCTCGCCCGCCATCACGCGCGGCGCTTCGCCCGGCACCTGATACGTGGCTTCGATCACGTCGGCCGGCCAGAAGTGAGCGAGGCCGCGCACGGCGATCACGGCGAGCAGGCCGATGGTGACGATCACCGCGATCGACACGCCGCTGGCGGTCATCCACACCCAGGGCGAGCCACCCTTGAACCAGGTGGCGAAGTTTTGCTCTTTGCTTTTCAAGGACATCTGTCTTCCCCAGTTCTCAGAGCGACGCGTATTTCTTGCGCAGACGGTTACGGATCAGCTCCGCCAAGGTATTCATCACGAAGGTGAAGCTCAGCAGCACCAGCGCGGAGAGGAACAGCACGCGGTAGTGGGTGCTGCCCACCTCGGACTCGGGCATTTCCACCGCGACGTTGGCGGCCAGCGTGCGCAGACCCTCGAAGATGTTCATGTCCATGATCGGCGTGTTGCCGGTGGCCATCAGCACGATCATGGTCTCGCCGACGGCGCGGCCCAGGCCGATCATCAGCGCCGAGAAGATGCCCGGGCTGGCGGTGAGGATCACCACACGGGTCAGGGTCTGCCAGGGCGTGGCACCGAGGGCCAGGGAGCCGAAGGTCAGGCTCTTGGGTACGCTGAACACGGCGTCTTCGGCGATCGAGTAGATGTTCGGGATCACCGCGAAGCCCATGGCCAGGCCGACCACCAGAGCGTTGCGCTGGTCGAAGTTGATGCCCAGTTCGTGGTTGATCCAGTGGCGCATGTCGCCGCCGAAGAACCAGTTCTCCAGGTGGCCGCTCATGCCCAGCGAACCGGTACCGACCAGCAGGATCACCGGGATCAGCAGCGCGGCTTCCCAGCCATCCGGGATGATCAGGCGGATGCGCTCCGGCAGGCGGCTCCAGCCATAGGCGGCCAGCAGCACGCCGACCGGGGTCAGCAACAGCAGGCTGAAGATGCCCGGCAGGTGGCCTTCGACGTAGGGTGCCAGGAACAGGCCGGCGAAGAAGCCGAGGATCACCGTCGGCAGCGCTTCCATCAGTTCGATCACCGGCTTGACCTTGCGGCGCATGGCCGGGGCCATGAAGTAGGCGGTGTAGATCGCCGCGCAAATGGCCAGCGGGGCGGCCAGGAGCATGGCGTAGAAGGCGGCTTTCAGCGTGCCGAAGGTCAGCGGCGCCAGGCTCAGCTTGGGCTCGAAGTCGCCGTTGGCCGACGTGGACTGCCAGACCTGTTTGGGCTCGTCATAGCTCTCGTACCAGACCTTGCCCCACAGCGCGCTCCAGGAGATTTCCGGGTGCGGGTTGTCGATGTAGAAGCGCTGCAGCTTGCCGTCCGACTCCACCAGCAGGCGGTTGGCACGCGGCGACAAGGCGCCGATGCTGGCGCCGTCGGCGATCTTCTCGGTCAGCAGGGTGCGGTGTGCGGTGCTGTGGAAGATGCCCATGCGGCCATCGGCGTCCAGCGCAATGAAGCCCTTGCGGCGCTCCTCGGGGATGATCTGGGTGATCGCGGCGTTGCCCAGCTTGAAGTCACGGATGCGGGTCAGCACGGACTTGCCGTCGGCGTCGCGCACCATGAACCACTGGGCGATGCCGCCTCGAGTGTCACCGATCATCAGCGAGATACCGCCGAGCAACGGATTGACCGTGCTCACTTCGGCGTCGCCCTGCAGCAGCGTGTAGCGGCCATTGAGCGACTTGCTGCGCAGGTCGAAGACATCGACCGTGGCCTTGCCGTTGACCACGAACAGCCACTGCTGACGCGGGTCGATGACCATGGCCTTGATCGGTTCGGCGATCTGCGGCAGATCGATGCGCGTTTCCTCGAGCGTGACCTCATCGGTCATCATGTTCTCTTCGCGGCTGATGTTCAGCAGCTGCAGTTCGGCGCCGACCGAGCCACTGAGCATGAGGCTTTCGCCGTTCTCGCTCATGGCCACGTGCTCGATGGCACGCCCTTGGCTGTCGAGGCTGATCGGCGCCTCGCCGAAGGGGTACTGGATCTGCGGCTCGATGGTCTTGACGTTGTTCGGGTAGGTCACCTTGTAGGCAACCTGGAACACCAGCACCTGGCCGTTGGACAGGCCCAGTACGGCGCGATGGCTACCGGGTTGATCCTCGGCATGGGAGACGATGCTGACGCCTGCCGGCAACTGGATCTGCATGGCCTTGAGCGCCGCGCCATCCTTGAGCATGAAGAACTGCACCTGGCCGCTGCGCGACAGGCGCATGGCGACCTTGTTCTGCTCTTCGAGCGCCAGCATCAGCGGCTCGCCCTGCTCGGCCAGCCAGGCCGGCTGCTGAACCTTGCGCGCCTCCATGTCGGCACCGGCGAACATCGGCGCTACAACATAGGCGAGGTAGAAGAAGATCAGGGTGATGCAGGCCAGTACGGCCAGACCACCAATGGAAACATACCAGCGCGCGGCGCGATCCTTGAGCGCACGAATCCGGCGCTTGCGTTTCAGGACGGGGGTATCGAAGTCGATCCGGTGGCTATCGGAAGCGCTCATGCGGTTATTGGCCAGGTCATTCATGAGGAGGTCTCGGGCACGGCGGACATCGCCCGCACATTGTGAGGTGCTTCACTCTATCGGGCTTGTATGACAGAAAAATTACAGCGCAGTGACGCGACAACGCCCACGACTCACAGGAGTCGCGGGCGTGTCGTACAGGGCGCATGACATCGCTGCCAGCGCCCTGCCGGGCTGAATTACAGGCCCAGTTCTTTCTTGGTCTTCTCGACCACTTTCGACGGCAGCGGGATGTAGCCATCCTTGACCACGATTTCCTGGCCTTGCTTGGACAGCACCATCTTCACGAACTCGGCCTCCAGCGGATCCAGCGGCTTGTTCGGCGCCTTGTTGACGTAGACGTAGAGGAAGCGCGACAGCGGGTACTTGCCGGACAGGGCGTTGGCTTCGGTAGCCTCTTCGACCTCACCCTTCTTGTTCACCAGGGCAACGGCGCGAACGCTGGCAGTGCGGTAACCGATGCCCGAATAACCAATGGCGTTGACGGTGCTGGAGATCGACTGCACCACGGAAGCCGAACCCGGCTGCTCGTTGACGTTGGAGCGGAAGTCACCTTTGCACAGGGCTTCTTCCTTGAAGTAACCGTAGGTGCCGGATACCGAGTTACGACCGAACAGCTGGATCGGCTTGGCCGCCCAGTCACCGGTCAGGCCAGCGTCGCCCCAGGTTTTGATTTCCTTGGCTTCACCGCACAGACGGGTGCTGGAGAAGATGGCATCGACCTGTTGCATGGTCAGCTGCTTGATCGGGTTGTCCTTGTGCACGAACACGGCAAGGGCGTCGATGGCGACCGGGATGGCGGTCGGCTTGTAGCCGTACTTCTCTTCGAAGGCCTGCAGCTCGTTGTCCTTCATCTTGCGGCTCATCGGGCCGAGGTTGGAGGTGCCTTCGGTCAGAGCGGGTGGCGCGGTGGAGGAACCAGCGGCCTGGATCTGGATGTTCACGTTGGGGTAGAGCTTCTTGTAGTCCTCTGCCCACAGGGTCATCAGGTTGGCCAGGGTGTCGGAACCGACGCTGGACAGGTTACCCGATACACCGGAAGTCTTTTCATAGGTCGGCAGAGCCGGGTCGATGGCAGCCATTGCGGTTACGGCGCCTACGCCGGTAGCGGCGAACGTCAGGGCCGCCATCAAACGCTTCAGTTTCATGCCTTGCTCCTAGCAGGATTAGTGTTGGATGGAACGGGCCCAAGTATCAGCAGGCCTTGTGAACACTCTATGAAACCAATGTGACAGTTAGATGAACGTCGCTGGGTTTGTGGATGAGGTGGGTGGTGGATGGCGGATTGATGCAGGTTTGCAGGGGACTTGGTCTTGAATGAAAAGCGCACCTTTGAGTGCGTTTTCAACTGGAGGCGGCTTGTTTGATACCGGACTGGCAATTCGGGATTGGTTGTTCAGGGCTCAGTTCCGAATTGCCGCGTTTTTGTTGATGTCTTTGGTTTCGCCCTCCCAGGCGAGTGACTTTTGCGGGCAAAAGTAACCAAAACCCTCCGCCCGATCATCCGGCCCTGGCTTCGCCAGGGTTCGCTCACTCCATCATCGTTCCAGAGGCCCGCCACGAAGGGCCATCCCTGGCCCATCGTGGCTCTCGCGACATCCATGTCGCTCAACCTCTTCCACGACGATTCCGTTCGCCCTCCTGGGCGGGCTCTGCACGCGCCTGAGCCTGCGGTAACTCAGGTGTAGCTGGGAGTGCTCTGGCAAGAGCAACGGTGATCGACCTGGTCGCGTAGGGCGTACTCGCGAAGCAGTACGCCGCTGGTGGGAGTATTGGGCATGAGCCATAGTGGCGGACGCTGCATGATCCGGCGGACTGTTCGCTTCGCTACGAGCGGCCGGCGTTCCGATCCGCCCTACGGACGCCGGGACTCTTCAGAATGGTCGAGCAGGATCAAGAACTGCCGACGTAGCTGCGGAGTTAAACCAATAGTTTCAGGCGCGCGAAATTCCCCCTTCAGGAGGCCGAACGCAGGCATTGCGCAGGGGGCGAGCGGCATGGATGCCGCGAGAGGCGTAATGGGCCAGGGATGGCCCATGTACGCCGACCCCGGAGCGGTGCCGGAGTGAGGGAAGTCGAGCGAAGCGAGACCCGGATGGCGGGGTGCGCTTTCTTTTGCTTACTTTTCTTTGCGCACTTCAAAGAAAAGTGAGTCGCCCGAGGGGGCGAAACAAGGAGTTTCTGAAGGCACTTGAGCGGCGTCAGAAACTCCCCAAAGCACACAAATGCATCACCCGCAGATCACTTACCCGACTTGATCGAAGTCCACGCCCGCGTCCTTACCCGCTCGATCTTCTGCGGCAGTGGCTGCACCACATACAGCGACTTCTGCAGCTCCGGCGTCGGTGTCAGGTCATGATCGTCGGCAATGTCCTTGCCCACCAGTTGCATGCCCGGCACGTTGGGGTTGGGGTAGCCGAGGAAATCGCTGATCGGCGCAATCACCTTGGGCTCGAGCAGATGGTTGATGAAGGCATGCGCTTCGTCGACGTTCTGCGCGCTCTTGGGGATGGCCCAGGTATCGAACCAGATCGGCGCGCCTTCTTTCGGCAGACGCCAGTTGATCGTCACGCCGTTGCCGGCTTCCTTGGCGCGGTTGGCGAACTGGTAGAAGCTGCCCGAATAGCCAATGGCCACGCAGATGTCGCCGTTGGCGATATCGGTCATGTACTTGGCGGAGTGGAAGTAGGCCACGTACGGACGCACTTTCAGCAGCAGCTCGGTGACCTTGTCATAGTCGGCCGGGTTGGTGCTGTTGGGGTCGAGGCCCAGGTAGTGCAGGGCGATGGGAATGATCTCGGTGGGCGAGTCGAGCATGGCCACGCCGCAGGATTTCAGCTTTTCCATGTACTCGGGCTTGAACACCAGATCCCAGCTGTTGACCGGCGCATCGTCACCGAGCGCGGCCTTGACCTTGTCCGGGTTGTAGCCGATCAGCACGGTGCCGTACATGTAGGGCACGCCGTACTGGTTGCCCGGGTCGTTCTTCTCCAGCAGCTTGAGCAGCGCCGGGTCGAGGTTCTTCCAGTTGGGGATCTTCGACTTGTCCAGCTTGGCGAAGACGCCGGCCTTGATCTGGGTTTCGAGGAACTGGTTGGAGGGAATGACCAGGTCATAGCCGGAGTTGCCGGTGAGCAGCTTGGCCTCAAGCGCCTCGTTGGTCTCGAAGGTGTCCCAGGTGATCTGGATACCGGACTCTTTCTGGAAGTCCTTGGGCACGGACGGCAGGATGTAGTCCGCCCAGTTGTACACGCGCAGCTCCTTGGCCTGTACCGCTCCGCTGAGCAGGGTGGCGCCGCACAGGGCAGCGCCGAGCATCTGTTTGATGGCTTTCATCGTTCTAGCACCCCTGAAATATTGCTCTTGTTTGGCAGATTTCTGATTGCTGAAGAGGCGCCTATCAGGCGCCCTCGAACCCTTCCAGTACATTGACCGCGTTGACGCCGATGGCCTCCACCGCGTAGCCGCCTTCCATGATGAACAGCGTCGGCAGGCCCAGTGCAGCGATGCGTCGGCCCATGGCCAGGTAGTCCGGGCTGTCGAGTTTGAATTGCGAAATCGGGTCTTCCATGTAGGTGTCCACGCCCAGCGATACCACCACGACTTCCGCGCCGTACTCGGCGATGCGCTGGCAGGCCTGCTCCAACGCCGCGCTCCAGGTTTCCCAGGAGCTGCCCATCGGCAACGGGTAATTGAAGTTGTAGCCCTCGCCGGCGCCCTCGCCCAGTTCGTCGGCATAACCGAGGAAGAACGGGAATTCCTCGGCCGGGTCGCCGTGGATGGAAGCGAACAGCACGTCGCTGCGCTGGTAGAAGATGTCCTGGGTACCGTTGCCGTGGTGGTAGTCGACATCGAGGATGGCGACTTTCTTACGGCCCTGGTCGAGGAAGGCCTGAGCGGCGATGGCAGCGTTGTTCAGGTAGCAGTAACCACCCATCACGTCGCCTGCGGCATGGTGGCCTGGCGGACGGCACAGGGCGAAGGCGCTGTGGGCACCGTTGGCGATCTCCTGCTGGGCGCTGAGCGCCACCTGCGCCGCGCTGTAGGCGGCCTGCCAGGTACCGGCGGTGATCGGCGCGCCGCCATCGAAGCTGTAGTAGCCGAGCTGACCATGCAGGTCATTGGGGATCATCCGCCGCAGCGTGCGCGCCGGCCAGGTGAAGGGCAGCAGGTCGCCCTTGCCACCCTGCTCCTGCCAGCGCGCCCAGGCACTCTTGAAGAACTCGAGATAGGCCTTGCTGTGAATGCGCTCGATGGGCGCCAGGCCGAAGTCCTTGGGTGCGCGAACCTCGCCGAGCTGGCGGTTCTTCACGCGTGCGAGGATGTGGTCGGCGCGTTGCGGTTTCTCGAAGCAGGGCATCAGTTGCCCGTCGATCAGCTCGCATTTGCCGTGATGCAGGTGGTGGTCGTCGCTGTAGTAGGTGAGCATGCAAAGCGCTCCAGGCTCGTTGTTGTGCCTGCATTGTTCGCTCGCCTCGCCTTGTGGGAGAACGCTGGCAACGGCCAAAAGGGGATCGAAATGGCCAAATTGCCCTGCCACCCGGATGCTCGCCGGCAAGATGTAACGGGGTGTGAGCCTTAAGTTTTCGTTAAGCCACCGCGTCGAAGGTGACGGCTCCGAACCTTATCTGGAGCCTCACCATGCGCCGTCTACTGCTCGTTTCCGCCCTGCTCGCCTGCACCGCGCCGGCCTTCGCCAAAACCGAATGCACCAGCGCCGACCGCTCCACCTGGCAAGACCCCGAGCAGTTCCAGGCCAAGCTCGTGGCCGATGGCTACAAGATCAACAAGTTCAAGGTTACCGAAGGCAACTGCTACGAGATCTACGGTTTCGACAAGGAAGGCCGCAAGGTTGAGATCTACCACGACCCGGTCAGCGGCAAGGCGGTGAAGACCGAGATCGAAGACTGATCTCAATCCTGGTGCCAGCCCTGAGGGCTGGCGCTTCCCTGAAGAGAACCTGCCATGCCTCTTTTAGCCCGAGCCACTCTGGGCAGCCTGCTCCTGCTGGGTGCCACGCCGCTACTGGCAGATGCCGACTGCGCCCGCCCCGACCGCAGCGCCTGGATGCCCGAGTCGCAATTTCGCGAGCAGATGAAACGCCAGGGCGTGCAGATCACCAAGTTCCGCATTACCCCCGGCCACTGCTACGAGATCTATGGCTTCGACCGTGACGGCCGCAAGCTGGAGATCTACTACGACCCGGTCGACGCCCGCCCAGTAGAAGAAGTCGCCAGGTCATCCCTGGAATCGCCAAGACATCCCTGAGCCACCGACCATGATCTCGACCTTCAAGACCTGCACCCCGCTACTGGGTGCAGCCACGGTGTTCGTCTGCGCCTGGCTCAGCGCCGCGCCCCATGTGCTGGCACCCTTCGCCAGCCAGCCGGCGCAGCCGACGACCGACACAGCTCCGGCTCTGGCCGCGCACTTCGCCTCCTCCGATCTGGAAGATTTCGTCCACTCCGCCTCGATCACCGGTCTGCCCGGCGGCGACCTGATGGCGGCCTGGTTCGCCGGCACACGTGAAGGCGCCGCGGACGTGCAAATCCGCGCCGCGCGCTTCGATGCCACCAGCGGTCAGTGGAGCGCCGAGCGCGTGCTGGCCACCCGTGAAGCCACCCAACGCGCGGTCGGCAAGCACATTCGCAAGCTGGGCAATCCGGTGATCAGTCTGGCACCGGACAACCGCCTGTGGCTGTTCTACGTCTCGGTGTCGCTCGGCGGCTGGGCTGGCAGTGCGGTCAACGCCATGGTCTCCGATGACCTCGGTGAAACCTGGTCGGCGCCCCGCCAACTGGTCGCCAGCCCCTTTCTCAACATCAGCACCCTGGTGCGCGCCGCGCCGGTGTTCCATGCCGACGGCAGCATCGGCCTGCCGGTGTACCACGAGTTCCTCGGCAAGTTTCCCGAGTATCTGCACCTGAGCGCGAAGGGTGAGGTGCTGGGCAAGTACCGCATCGGCAAGGGTCGCTACTCCTTGCAACCCACCGTGGTGCCGCTGGACGAGCGCCGCGCCGTGGCCTTGCTGCGCTATGCCGGCGAAGCGCATCACCGTGTGCTGGCCAGCTACAGCGAGGACGCCGGGCGTAGCTGGAGCCGGCCGCAGCCGGTCGAGCCGAGCAACCCCAACTCGTCCCTGGCGGCGGTCGGTCGCCCCGACGGCAGCCTGCTGGTGGCGATGAACGATCTGGAGGACGGGCGTTTCCGCCTGACCCTCTACGCCACCGACGCCAAGCTGGGCAACTGGCGCACCCTGGGCGAACTGGACGAGACGCCCAACCCCTGGGGCGAGCCGATCCCGCGCGACGAATTTCCCGCCGTGGTCGGCGAGAAATTCCGTGCCAGCGGCGGCAGGCCCGAGCAGCAGGCGCGCTTTCTCGAACGGGTGACGGCGCGCATGTGCAGTGCCGATGGCTGCACCTTCGACTACGAGTACCCCTACTTCACCCGCGACCGCGAGGGTACCTACCACCTGGTCTACTCGTGGAACGACATGTTCATCAAGCACCTGGCCTTCAACGAGGCCTGGCTGTCGGAGCGCCGCCCGCATGACTGACTTCTGGCTGCCGCACCTGGCCTTCGCCCTGCTGGTTTTCCTGATCTTCACGCGTCTGACGCGCAATACGACACAACGCAGCATCCTGCTGGCGGGTTGCCTGTTGCTCAGCCTGGTGTCAGTGCAGGGCATCAGTCTGGCGCTGCATCTGCGCACCTATATCGGTGACCTGTCGGTGGCCAGCCTGGTGCTGCTCGGCTGGGCGACCCTGTGCCGCTTCGGCGTGCCTCCTGCCGGCGCCCGTGATCGCCTGGCCAGCCTGGCACTGTTCGCCGGCCTGGCCGTGCTGCTCTACCCGGCGGCGCTGGGCCTGAGTTATGCCGACCCCTACCAGCTCGGCTTCGAGCCGCGGCCGATGCTGCTGGTGCTGGGCCTGCTGTGCGCGGTGCTGATCGTCCAGCGCAGTTGGCTCGGCGCCGTGGCACTGGTACTGGCGACCCTGGCCTTCGCCCTGCGCCTGGGGGCCTCGGCAAACTATTGGGACTACCTGATCGACCCCTACCTGGCCCTCTACAGCCTCGGCGCGCTGCTGATCGCAGGCGGACGCTGGCTGTTGGGCCGTCCGACAAGGAACCTCGCATGAGCTGGCTGAAATCCCGCCGCCTGCATTACCTGGCAGGCCTGACGGCGCTGCTGTTCCTCCTCTTTGCCGCCCTGCGCGGGCTGTTTGTACTGGGCTTTTCTGCCGTCGACAGCGTCAGCGACCCGGACGTGCTACCCACCCTCGGCATCGGCCTGCGCTTCGATCTGCGCCTGGCCCTGCTGTTGATGCTGCCGGCAGGGCTTCTGCTGGCCTTGCCCAGGCTGCGCCTGGCGCGTTTTCGCGCCGTGCGCTGGCTGCTGCGTGGTTACCTGGTGTTGGCCGTGGCGGCGCTGTGCCTGTTGTACATCATCGATTTCGGCCACTACGCCTATCTGGGCGTGCGCCTCAACGCCACGGTGCTGCGCTTTGCCGGCGATGCGCAGATCTCCGCCGGCATGCTCTGGCAGACCTACCCCGTGCTGTGGATAACCCTGGCCTGGCTGGCCGGTGTGGCGCTGTGGGCCTGGGCGTTGCTGCGTCTGGAACGCGTCACTCTGGATCGCCCGCAAACGCAGCGAGTCGGCGTATTGCCGGCAATCGGTGGTGCGGCAGTGGTGGGCGTGCTGGTGTTCTTCGGTCTGCTCGGCCGCGCCAGCGCGCTGAACCTGGAAAACCCGGTGCCGCTGCGCTGGAGCGACGCCTTCTACAGCGGCAACAGCCAGATCGGCGCGCTCGGCCTCAACCCGGCGCTGTTTCTCTTCGACACCCTCAAGCTCGAACCCGCCGCCTTCGACGAGGCCGCCACGCGCGAGCACTACGACGTGGTTGCCGATTACCTGGGCGTCAGCGAACGCGATGCGCAGGGGCTGAACTTCTTCCGTCACCAGCCGGTGCAGGCACACCGCATCCAGGCCGAGCGCCCGCCCAACGTGATTTTCGTCATGCTCGAATCCCTCGGCACCAGCGCCGTGGGCGCCTACGGCAACCCGCTGAACCCGACGCCGAATCTGGATCGCTTGGCCCAGCAAAGCTGGTTCTTCCGTCACTTCTACGTGCCGGTCACCGGCACCGCCAAGACGGTGTGGGCGAGCATCACCGGCATCCCCGACGTATCGCGCCAGGAGACCGCCACGCGCAATCCGCTGATCGCCCGCCAGCGCACGCTGATCAATGCGCTCGACGGCTATGAGAAGTTCTACATGATCGGCGGCAACGCCGGCTGGGCCAACATCAACGCGCTGATCCGCCAGAGCATCGACGGCGTGCAGCTCTACGAGGAGCGCCACTGGCAGTCGCCGCAGGTGGATGTGTGGGGTATCTCCGACCTAGATTTCTTCAAGGAAAGCACGCGCATCCTCGGCGCCCTGCCCAAGGACAAGCCGTTCTTCGCCTACCTGCAGACCTCTGGCAACCACCGCCCTTTCACCATCCCCAAGGACAACGACGGTTTCGAGCCACTCGACCTGCCGCTGGAACAGGTGCAGCAGGCCGGCTCGCGCAGCGTCGAGCAGTACAACGCGGTGCGCCTGCTGGACTTCAACATCGGCCGTCTGATGGAGCTGGCCAAGGAGCAGGGTTTTTACGACGACAGCATTTTCGTCTTCTTCGGCGACCACAACACCCGCATCAGCCAGATCCCGCACATGGCGCCGGCCTTCGAGCAACTGGGGCTGGAGAGCAACAACGTGCCGCTGCTGATCCACGCGCCGAAATGGCTGGCGCCGCGCGAATTCGACGAAGCCGTGGGCCTGGCCGATCTGCTGCCGACGGTGGCCGGCCTGGTCGGCGTGCCCTTCGACAACGGCGGTCTCGGCCGCGACCTGCAGCGCCCCGCGCCGGAAGGCGAACGTGTGGTACCGCTGGTGCTGCAGGAAGGCACCTTCCCGGTGATCGGCGCGGTGACCCGTGATTTCCTCGTGCAGATGCAGCACGACGGCAGCTCGCCGACCCTGCACGACCTGCGCTCGCCCACGCCGCGCGACAACGTCGCCGAGCAGCATCCCAAGGAATTCCAGCGCTTGCTGGCGCTGAGTCGTGGCCTGCACGAGGCGGCGCGGTTGCAGATGTATCGTAACGTGCAAACAGAGGAGTGAGCACACCTGTGGGAGGCGCTTCAGCGGCGAGCTTTATCGCGGCTAAAGCCGCTCCTACGGGGCGTGTGAGCTCGTAGATACTGTTATTTGACGCAAGCGACATGGAGTTCGGGGTCGAACTTTCGCC